>DATHGW010000179.1:0-5309 GCA_035317445.1 Puia sp. | reverse complement strand
TTCTTCATGCAGGCATACGCGATCCGCTTATTGCTTTTGTCATCGACCCTTTGCTGGTTGCGATCGATCCATTGGTCATACAGACGATCATACAGCGATTCTTCAGGATGGATCTTAACATCAAAATTCATCACCATTCTCCGGAAAGTAAGCGTGATCTCCTTGTTCATGGAAGGTTTCGTGAAATAATAATAACGATCTAAAGTTGTGTCGACTGCGACGCCATTCACTTTCACCAGCACATCGCCTGGCTGAATTTTAATGTCCTTTTTGTCGGCCGGACTCCGTTTCAGAATATACTGCGCTGTGTAAGGTCTTGCCTGATCAAAGACAATTCCTGTTTCCATCGTGGTATTTCCCAAAGCAATCCGTTCATCATCTCCAAAAGAATAAAAGCCCTGGTGCGAAGAATTCAGCTCTCCCAGCATATCATTCAATACTACACGCAGATCATTGCGGTTATTCAGGTAGGGTAGAAAGGGACGGTAGTACTCTTTTGTTTTGTTCCAGTCCAGCCCGTGAAAATGTTCATCGTAATAGTTCTCTTCCAGTGATGCCCAGGTTTCGTAAAACATCTGGCTGAATTCCGCTGACAGGTTTCTCCGGAAGGTATAGGCAATGTTCACCGGTTCGAGTTTGTTACCATCCAGGTTCAGCTTTTGAATGGTGCCATTCAGCAAGGCATAATATTTATCATCGGTCCCCATGATGATCGAACTGGATCCATCGGAACCGGCAATTTTTTCTGTTTTGGCCAATTCAAATGGTTCAAGCTGGGTCTTATACAATGCCGGTTTCCCTTCCACATGCGTGCTATTATACAGGATGAATGTCTTTTCTCCTTTTTGCAGCACGGTGACCAGGTCCTGGGAGCCAAAGTTGGGGCCGATCTGTTCAATTCTTTCCATGATTTGGTCCGCATCGATCTGGATAATGACCGCGGTATCTTTTTTTGCAGTCGTATCTTTTTTACCGGATTTCTTATCCTCTTTTTTATCTTCTTTTTTATCCTCCCTGAATAGCTCATTGAATTTATCGGACCGGAATGGTTCGTCGAATTTTTGCAATGGCAGCCGGTAGATCCTGGGATCTTTCAGCCCGGTGGGATATGCAGGCGCAAGCCGGGAAGAAATGAAATAAATATATTTACCATCCGGGCTCCATAACGGTGAGGTTTCTGTGATGGCGGTATTGGTTAGGTTGATTGTTTTATTATCCCTGAAATGGTAAACCAGGATATCCTGTTCAAAATTCCTGAATGCAGTAAAAAACACATATTCATCGTTCGGTGAAAAACCAATATTGCCGGCTTCAATACCCCAGATCTCATCTTTTAACAAGGTCTTGCTTTCAAGAGATAAGGTATTGAGCGATCTCAATTCATCCCTTCCGCCCAGGTAAACGGCCATCGTTCTTTTTCCGTTCATCACCAGGCTGCGGTTGTTTTGTTTATCGTGTGTGATCTGTTTCAACCCCCCACTTCCATCAGCGGGAACGCTGTAGAGGTTTTGATACCCGTCAAGGGTTTGATTAAACAGGATTGTTTTATTGTCGGCCAGCCATTTTACTTCGGATACCCTTTCTGCGGAACCACGGTCCAGCTGCCGGATGAATTTGCCTTCCACATCGCTCACAAACAACTCGCCCCTCGACACAAAGGCAAACTTTTTTCCATCGGGAGACAGATCGAAAAAAGATATTTTAGTCCTGACGTCAAAATCCCTTTCCTTGGGCAACACATTATTCCGTACGATGGATATATTCAATTTATCTGTCTTTCTGCCCGCCACATCATATAACCACAGTTGATAATCTTTTTCAAATACGATTTTTCCTCCATTGCCATTGACCTGCGGAGCCTTGATGGAAGAAGTAAAATTCGTGAGTGCCGTCTTCTTCTCATTTTCAAAACCATATAAATTGTATTCGCCATTGGCTTCATCGGAAATGAAATAGATATTGCCCTGTTTGTCGATTGTGGCGCCAAAATCTTTTCCGATCCAATCCGTATAGCGTTTATATTTTTTGGTGGCAGGGTTATAGGACTGGATATCGGGATTGAAGGGACCCTTGTATCTTTTGCGCTGTGTCTGGGATCCGGAGCTTTCCCAGGTGTCGTTAAAAAAAAGTTCCCCGGTCAGGGGATGCTCCACCAGGCCATGATCGTACAGAAAAAAATAACTCGCAAAAACTTTTTGGGCTGTGCCGCCACGAATGCTCACTTTGTAACTCCCCGTTTCTGATCCGTTTTCCCCCGTGAAATAAATATATTTTGAATCCCAGCTCCAGGAGCTGACAATGTCTGAGCCATCATTGAACGTCAGTTGTTTTACATCTCCGCCATTGATCGGGACAATAAAAATATCCGGGTTGCCAAACTGTCTTCCGGTGAACGCGATCCATTGTCCGTCGGGAGAAACTCTTGCATTGGTTTCATAGCCCTGCATGGCCGTGAGGCGCGTGGCCGCACCGTCTTTGACATTGGCTTTCCACAGATCGCCCTCGAAGCTGAAGACCACCGTTTGACCATCTGGAGTGAGACAGGGTTGGGAGAGAAAATAAGTTCCACTGGTCTGCGCGGATAAAAATAGTGGAAATAAAAGCAGGAAAATAAAACCGGTCTTTGCCATGTAGGATGTTTATGGGAAGGTAGGAAAAAAGAAAACAGATAACAGTTAACAGTTGACAGATAAAAATTTAACGATTGCAGTTCCTGGCATGCTGCCTGTTAACTGTCATCTGTCATCTGTTATAAAATCCGCCAGCAATTTCATCCTGAAATATAGGTTACTCATCATCAGGGAAATATTATTTTTTACCTGCATCACCGAACCATTGTTCATTTTTTTCAGGTTCTTCAGTTCAACGATCTTCTCATCGATCTTATCGGTTAATTTTTCGGCGGTCCAGCCGATGTACTTCTTGTTCCTGTCATCTTTGATCAGCCGGGCCGAAATGGTGCCGGTCTTCAGTCTTTTAAAAGGGAAATTTTTTCGCACAGCCTGCTGTACAGCCTCGTTGGACAATAAATCGATGATCGAATCATAAGAGACTTCGTTGATAAATCCATTCTTAAAAACGTTCAGGTTATTGCGCAACTCCATGATCAGCTGTTTCTTCTGAATATCATTGGTCTTTGTCTTTTTGTGGAGAAAAGCAACCAGGTCTTTGAGGGGACCAATGCCGGTATTCAACCATTCCATACGATAAATATAAATTTTTCTTCCCTTCCGGATTCAAAAAATAACTAAAATCTTTAGTATATTTGATTCCCAATTCATTATATTGAATACAACTCCACGCGCCATTGCACATTTCGACCTGGACACATTTTTTGTGTCGGTGGAATGCATCATCGATCCCTCGCTCAAAGGCAAGCCGCTACTGGTCGGCGGCCACAGTGAACGTGGAGTGGTTGCGGCATGCAGCTATGAGGCTCGTAAATTCGGGATCCATTCGGCCATGCCCATGAAAACCGCCATGAAGCTTTGTCCGCACGCAACCGTTGTCGGCGGTACAAGGGGCGAATACAGCAGGTTCTCGAGGCAGGTGACGGAGATCATTGCCTCCCGGGCGCCCTTGTTTGAGAAGGCTTCAATTGATGAGTTTTATCTTGACCTGACGGGTATGGACAAATATTTTGATCCTTCTCAATGGACCGTGGATCTGCGGGAACGGATCACCCGGGAAACGCAGTTGCCCATTTCATTCGGACTGGCCGCCAATAAACTGGTCGCTAAAATCGCTACGGATGAAGCGAAACCGAATGGCTATTTACATATTCCGTCCGGCATGGAGAAAGAATTCCTTGCGCCACTGAAGTTGAGCAAAATTCCAGGCGTTGGGGAGCAGACCTTCCTGAACCTTCAGCAACTGGGCTTTTCGACCATCAGGGAACTGAGCGAAGCGCCGGTGGACTGGCTCGAAAAAAAACTGGGCAAATATGGCCGGGATCTCTGGACTAAGTCGCAAGGCATTCATAACGGCGAAGTGGTGCCTTACCATGAAGCAAAATCTGTGTCAACCGAAAATACTTTTGAAGAAAATAAGACCGATCTCGATTTTATTATGTCGGAACTGGTGCGCATGACGGAAAAAATTGCCTATGAACTCAGGCAGGACAATAAAACCGCAGGTTGTATTGCCGTCAAGATCCGGTATCCCGATTTTGAGACCACGTCAAAGCAAACCAGTATCCCCTACACTTTTTATGACGACGAACTCATTCCCAAAGCGAAAGAGCTGTTTGGCCAACTCTACAGAAAGGGACAACCCATTCGTTTGCTGGGGGTTCGGTTGAGTGAACTGACCGCTGAGGCTGTTCAGACCAATCTGTTCCAGAATATTGAAAGGAAAGCCGAATTGTACAAGGCGATCGATGACGTGAAAAACAAGTATGGCAGGGACTCGCTCCTGAAAGCCACGGGGCTATAATTTTTTTATAAAAGTCTACTGCATTAATAGAGAATTAGTATCTTCGTAACCCTTTTTACGCGACCATTTATTTTCTAACTAAAAAATCCCTTATATGAGTTTACGTTTAGGAGACACTGCTCCCAACTTCAAGGCAAAGACAACTGCTGGTGATCTGGATTTCTACGAGTACCTGGGCAATGGCTGGGGTGTTTTATTTTCGCACCCCGCAGATTTTACGCCTGTTTGCACCACGGAACTGGGTAAAACAGCTTCCTTGCAGGATGAGTTTACCAAAAGAAATGTGAAAGTGCTGGCAGTAAGCGTGGATCCACTGGACAAACATATCGGCTGGGTGAAGGACATCAACGAAACCCAAAACGTTACTGTTGGATTTCCGATCATCGCCGACGAAGACAGAACGGTTGCAAACCTCTATGGCATGATCCATCCGAATGCTTCGGAAACATTTACCGTCCGCTCGCTTTTCGTGATCGGTCCGGATAAGAAAGTCAAACTGACGATTACATATCCTGCTTCTACGGGAAGGAATTTTGTTGAAGTGTTAAGGGTGATCGATTCGCTTCAGCTGACGGCGAACTACAGCGTGGCCACACCAGCCGACTGGAAAGAAGGCGAAGATGTGATCGTTGTCCCAGCAGTATCGACAGAAGATGCACTGAAGAAATTTCCAAAGGGTGTGAAGATCGTAAAACCTTATTTGAGGTATACGCCGCAGCCGAATAAATAGTCGGGAGTCCAGAAGCCTTGTCATTCCTCGCTTCGCTCGGAATGACAAGGCTTTTTCGGTCGAAATGACAGAGGTGATTATTTCCACTTTCTCAACTGCTGCAACAACGCCCTGAGGTCTTTTGCCAGCGGCGCTTCCAGATTAT
>DATHGW010000178.1:0-8808 GCA_035317445.1 Puia sp. | reverse complement strand
GAGACTTGAACAAAAAGGTGAAGCTGTTAGATAGAAATCAGCCTGCTCAAATTGTTCGGTTGTTACAATTCGATTGAAAGAAATAAGTTTTTTATAGTTTTTATTGACCTGTTCAGTGATTTGAAATTCACGGTCGTCGGCATCGAAGGCGATACAAATGGCATATTTTGCGATCGCCTTCCATTTGGCATTGAGTTCGCCGGACGCACCTATGTCAATCAAAACAGGGGGTTGGTCAGCGAAACAGGGCGATTGTAAAACAGTATCTATTATTTTCATTGATTTCTTTTTAATAGCAATCCGCGGTATTGAATTTTTTTTCCGTCAAGATAAATGAATGAATCGTTTACATGTTCCGAAATAACGGTATATTCTTTCTTCGTTGTTGCTTTGATCTCTTCATAGTCCAGGAACCAGCAGGGGTAGCTTGCTTCATATATATCGGGGGGGACTTTTTGAATGCAGATTCGGTTCCCGGCTTTTATATTGAAATAGGTATTGTCAATTATGATGAAAGGAGCCTTATATCCCATAAACTCGCGTAATGCTTCATATGGCTGTTCCAGGTAGGGCAGAACACAGGAAAGTACTAATATATCCTGAACAGACCTCTTAGAGATACAGTCGGCCAGGGAATCAAAAAATTGCAACCTGGGATCACTGAAAAACTTTCTGCCACAGTCCGAAAAGGTTTTTTGTTCAATGATGTTCCACTGTACGTCGGACAGTGGATCCAGGAAAACTTTGTTTTGGAAATAAGAGCTTCCCAGGCCTCCGCCCACGTCGGCAACATGCAATCTTCCCTTGTTTTGTGCAGCTGCCCACATCAACGCGGAAAGCAGCGGCCACGAATATTGGATTTTTTCGAACAGAACGCCGTCTCTTTCATATGCGGCCTCCCCTTTTTTTACCTTCAGGGTGGACTGCTTCACTCTTTCCAGGATGTTTGCGGCATGATACCCTCCGCTCTCTTTGCTTGCCGCCTCCCAGCTTTCATAATTCCCTTTCCACCCATATCTATTTCCTTTCTTAAAGACAGAAATCAGTAGGGGTGGTATAAGCTGTTTGATATTGTGATTAAGCGATTGAGAAGACATTTTTTATTTGCTACGCGCTGAAAAGTTTTTTAATTTTTCTTCTTATCCGGTATAATATTTTTGGCCGGGTCACTTTCGGAAGAAATTTGACAAAAGCCAAACGGGCCTGCTCATCCTCTTTAACCTCAATCCTCGACACAATGATCCTGCTTTCACTCAATACTACATCCAGTATGTCGCCAAATCCCGAATGGGTACCGCTACCATCCCCGCCGATATGATGCACCAGCGATGTTCCCGGATATAAGGTAAATTTATTCCTGAGAAATGCCGAAGCATACCAACGAACGGCCCAGGAATCGTTTCTGCCCTCCGTCTGGTCTTTGAGCATTTTCGTGTATGGATAAGCGCCGTCAAAATCAAAAGCATGGGTCTGACCCGTTTGCTGAAGCTGGTCTAAAAGCATTTTTCCATCTGCGATAAAAATATCCCAACCCCTTTTCCAGGTTGCCCACCCAAAACAATCGGCTCCGCGTATAAAAAAAGTTTCCTGGAGACGCTCTTTTACAGGGTAAACATAACCATGGATGCTGGCTACTCCTTCTTCGTTTTCATAAAGCGACAGGGCATCGTTCATATATCTCACAAAGTAAGCGGATGTAATGAGGTCATCCTCGAGCACGATGATGTTTCCGAACTCCCCGATGATCTGGCTGACGCCGGAAATGATATTTTCCGCAAGTCCGAGATTCATTTCCCTTTCAATAAGCGTTACGGATTTAAAACCTTTGATGCCCAGCAGGTATTCCCGAACCTCATCAACATTTTTTTTGTCATCCCCTGCCTTTGCTCCATCCGAAAAAATAAACAGATCGCTTGCTGTGGCTAGTTCGTTTTTTTCCAATGCCTCAACAGTTCTCCTGGTATGCACGAGCCGGTTATAGGTAAACAACGCAATGGGTGCCAGTTTCATTAAGCAAGCCTTTTTAAAATAGTGGTCATTGAAAAATTCATCAAAAAGGGAACAGGACCGTGAAAATTCCATCTTTTCCAGGAATTTTTGTCAAAATTAAAAGAACCCAGATAATATTCCCGGTCGGCGTTGTCTACAACAAGATAGCCGCCTTTTTTCAACTTCCTAAGAGAATGTTTGATACAGGATGGCCTGGCCCGGCCATCGACTATGATCAGGTCGAAACCGGCATCGGGATATGCATCGATCGTTTTTACATAGTCTTCAAAATTTTTACCCGTGACTTCTTCGTCGCTGGAGATATAGTCATCAGGATTTTTAAATTGCTTATTACTGAATGACTGGTCGGGTTGGGGTTCTTTATAAACGTATTCAACATTGGTTATTTTCTGGTTGGCAAACTGTTTTTTCATGGTGTCGAACCAATCCTTATTGTGTTCAACCGATACGACCTGTTTTGCGTGTGACGACCAGTACAACGTGGATCCGCCGGAACCATATTCAAATACATGCATGTCGCTGTTCATTATTTTTTTCAAAAAGTCAATGGCACCGAAAGTAAGCCAGGGGATTTGGGCTGTGACCGTGCTGCCACCTGAATTGATCATTTTTTTCCATTGTGGATAATACCTGAAACAAGTGACCAGGGTACCCGGACCAGGATATTTGAGCAGCTCTTTTAGCGCCATTTTTGTATAAACCACCTGCTGTGAAAAACTCATAAACGGAATTTAAAGTTCTGCTATCGGGTTAGTTAATAATTTCTTCCTGGTATATGCCCTGACAATAAAAAAATAAATGGCGAAATAACAGGCATTGGATACGCAGGATACCAGGGCCGCCCCATATACACCGTATTTTGGTATCAAGGCAAGGCTCAATCCAATGCTGATGCAGGAAATGATCAATCCTGTAATCGACGCAATATGGGTCTTTTCGAAATAAACCAGGTAATTGCTATACAAAGGTACCAAGGCGGAAATGATTTGAGAAACCAGCAGGATGGGCAGCACATAGATGGTTTGGAGGTATTTGCCCGGAATAATGCCAAACTGCAGTAATATTTTCAGGAAAATGAGGATACCGATGGATAGCACCAGGAATACGAGGAACAGCCTGACCAGCAGCTTGTTTGTCTTGCTGATGTTCTTCTGGATATCCTTTTCTTTCAGGAATAAAGGTAGCCACGCGTTCTGGAATGAAGCGAACAGCATGGGAATGACGCTTGCACAGGAAACAGCGAGATAGTAATAGGACATGTTTTTAAATGACCCGTACTTTTCCAGGAAAAACTTATCACTGAAATTGATGACGATGCCAAAAACAGCAGAAACCATAACTGGCAGGGCCAAACGTAAACTGGTATAGGCCATTTTTCTGCTGAATTTTGTTTCCAATTCCTTTGCATAGTAATAGGAGAATATGAGGAAGAGAATAAGTTCTACAACATAAGTTGATTCGAGCCTTGTACGGACGCTGTCTTTGCCGCTTAACAGGTAGAGGAAAAGAACAGTAAAAACATTGATGCAAATGATCCTGAAAATATTGTATTTCTTAAGATGACTTATTTTTTCGCTGGTAAAGAAAAAGCTGGTCAGCATAAAATTAAGCACGGAAACCAATACTGCAAGCAAAACGGGGCCGCGGTAACTGGCATAGTCGATGCTGTTTTTGAAAAGGATTTTCACAAAATGATAATCCCAGCCAAAATAATAGATGGGTAAGACCACGATGGCGATGACTATACCCAATAAACAGAATATCGTGAAAAGAAGCCTTCCCTTATCACGGGCATCTTCATAATCATGATAATACTTGCTGAGGGGTATGTATAAACCAAAATTGAGCACACCCGAAAAAGTAAGGATAATGGACAACAGGTAGCCATATAGCCCATATTCTTCCTGGGTCATTAATCTTAAATAAAGCGGAAGCAGGATGATGCCGGATAATTTGACCAGGATGTCAATGCCCAGGACGGCCAGTAATCTGTTGAAAAGCAGGTTTTCTTTGTATTGTCCGATCCAGCTTTTCACTATACGAACCAGTTTCATTGGCATGCTTGAAGAATAGGTGGTGGGTGGGTAAACTAAGTGTATTTTCTTATTTTTCTGTCGAGTTCAATGAACAGTCCCAGGAGAAAACAAATGCCTACCGCGATCACGGTTCCCCAAAGCAGCGATTTGAATAAGGATGCGGATTGCGGCGCGTGGATGGTTTTAAATTCATCAATCACTAATATAGGTAGGGAATCTGTACTTAGCCAGGTCATGAGCCTTTCTTTCTCTTCCAGGATGGCACTGGACTGTTCATAGGCATATGCCGGGTCAAAGGCATTGCTGTAGAAGGCTGTTGAAATCTTAGGATTGGAAAGGAACTTATTGTATTCTGTTTTGAGCGTATCGAGCTTGGCAATGTCTCTGTCTATAAGAGCAAGCTTGTTGTTGATGATCCTTATTTTATCTTCCTTCATTCTTTTTATGGAAGGCTTATTGTTCAAATAATTCACAACGCCAAGCTGAATTTTATCCGCAAGGTTATTTTGCCGAATGGTGGCCACAATTTTGAACGGTTGATGCATTTTGGTCGAAGTATCAGACTCCATGGACTCGTTGTCAAATGTACTGGCAGAGATAGCGCTGAGCTGTCTTGCTTCCTTGTCACTCAGGTTTAGTTCACTGGCCAGTTTTGGATAAGACTGTGTTTTGATCAGCTGGTCCAGTTGTTTCACTACCTCCCCAACTGTTCTCTTATACAGCTGGGTAGATTCGGCGATCATAGAAACCTCGTAATAGACCGGCCTGGTTGTATAATAAGAATAGCCCACAACAAGACCGGTCACCAAACCTGCGGCCAGCAAGAGTTTGCTGTTTTTTATGATGTCGACAAGTTGGTGAAAAACGGTGAAAAAGGAGTGGAGAATAAGGATGATGATTTTCTTAAAACCTGGTATGCTGATATAGTCGTCGGATTTGATTTTTTCTTCATTCATGTTGTAATCTTTCCGGAAATGATGATTGGTTGTTTTGGTGCAGGATCAGGTTTTTACGGCACGAAATTAGCAAATGTTTTGATCAAATGATTGATCATATGTTCATCAATATATCGGTCCTTATTTAACATTTCTATAATGCATCCTGGTTTTTCTTCTATTCGATAAATTTTAATTTGCAAAAAACGAAGAACAGGCAGGCAATAAAGCCGTGCGAACACCGTTTCGTATCTGAATTGAATAAAAAAATTGGCTGTGGTGCAACCTTTTATTAAGTAAGGATGTCAAGGCATAAAGGATTGTTAAGAGTTGGTTGGTGTGTACAACGAAATCGATGAAGAAGGCGAGGATTACATAAAATGGCGGGAAAATTGTAATCTAAGTGTTTATACCGGTTCAAGTATTTGCAAATGCTGAATTTTTTGCTTTTATTTGTACCTGAAATGAATATAACATATTGATTAATAAGTGTTTACGATTAGCTGGCTATATCCTTTTTAAAACCCAAATTAGTGCTAATGCTCGGAATTGCTAAAGAAAGACAGTTCTTTCTAAAAGAAAATTTTACCGTTAAGAGAAACACCGTTTTGCGTGATTATATAGACGAACACCGTTTGTATTTTGTAGGTAAGCGGATATTTGATATTGCTATCTCCTCCCTGATCATTGTATTCCTGTTAAGTTGGTTATTGCCCATTTTGGCCATTATTATTAAACTGGACTCACGCGGTCCTGTATTTTTTGTTCAGCGCAGAACCGGCTTCCTCGGCAGAAGTTTTCGTTGTTTCAAATTCAGAACGATGATCGTTAACTCCTTGTGCGACAGACAGCAGGCAACAAATGACGATCCCCGCATTACCCGTTTGGGCAAATTTCTTCGTTTGACCAGTTTGGATGAAATGCCACAGTTCTTCAATGTATTGCTGGGAGATATGAGCGTGGTTGGCCCGCGTCCCCATATGCATAAAGACAATGCTGATTTTGCCCGTGTAGTTGAAAATTACCGTTTGCGTTCTTTTGTTAAGCCAGGCATTACGGGCATGGCGCAGGTAAAAGGTTACCGCGGACCCGCGACTGATTTCTTCAAAATTTTTCACCGGTACCAATGGGATGCCTTTTATGTAAGGAATGCCAATATTTCCCTGGACTTTAAAATCATCCGTTTAACTGCATCGCAAATTTTTGTCAGTCTTTTTTCTTTTGCTTTTAAAGGCCGTGAGCAGGATGAGTCTATAGCTCCCTTGATTTTTGCGAAGACAGTTCCTTCTGAATAATTTCAAACCTTCCTGTTTTAACTGGCCGCCCATCCTTCTCTATCGAGGCTTCTGTATTGAATAGCTTCTGCCAGGTGTTCGGTTTCTATGTCCTTACAATCTGCCAGGTCAGCGATGGTTCGGGATACCTTCAGGATGCGATCATAGGCACGCGCAGACAGGTTCAGTTTTTCCATAGCCAGCTTCAATAAATTCTGACCTGGCTTGTTGATCACGCAGACCTGTTTCATGAATTTGCTGCTCATATGGGCATTGGCATAAATACCCTCCTGTTCCCGAAACCTTTCTATTTGTTTGTCCCTGGCCCTGATCACACGGTCCCGTATAGCTGCTGATTGCTCTCCCATTCGCTGTGAAGACAATTGCGAAAAAGAGACGGGCGTCACTTCGACATGTAAATCGATCCTGTCGAGCAACGGCCCTGATATTTTATTCAGGTATTTCTGTACTGCCCCGGGCGGACAACAGCATTCTTTATCCGGATGGTTGTAAAAACCACAAGGGCAGGGGTTCATGGAGGCGATCAGCATGAAGCTGGCTGGAAAATTCACCGCCACTTTCGCCCTGCTGATGGTTACCCTTCGTTCTTCCATGGGCTGCCGCATCACCTCCAAAACCGTTCTTTTGAATTCCGGCAGTTCATCCAGGAACAAGACGCCATTGTGAGCCAATGATATCTCGCCAGGCTGCGGATTTCCGCCACCACCAACCAGGGCAACGTCAGAAATGGTATGATGCGGGGATCGAAATGGGCGCCTGGCAATTAACGTGGCATGTTCGGGAAGCTTCCCGGCGACACTGTGAATTTTTGTCGTTTCCAGCGCTTCGTGTATACTAAGGGGTGGGAGAATGGTGGGAAGCCTTTTTGCCAGCATGGTTTTCCCTGCGCCGGGCGGACCGACCAGGATGGCATTGTGCCCGCCTGCAGCGGCGATCTCCAATGCCCTTTTTATATTTTCCTGTCCCTTCACTTCATTGAAATCAATGTCAAAGTCGTATTGCGTGGAAAAAAATTCCTCCCTGGTGTTCGTCATCACAGGCTCAAGCATGCGCTCATCCCTGAAAAAATCGATTACCTCGTTTAAATGACAAACGCCATAGACGGAGAGGTTATTGACCATGGAGGCCTCCCGGGCATTTTGTTGCGGAACGATCAGGCCTTTGAATTTTTCTTTTCTTGCCTGAATGGCTATCGGTAATGCGCCTTTGATGGAATGAATTGTTCCATCCAGATTCAATTCACCCATGATAAGATAGTCCTCAATGGCATTCGCATGGATGATTTGTTCTGTCGCGGCCAGGATGCCGATCGCGATGGGCAGGTCAAAGGCCGATCCTGTTTTTCGGATATCTGCCGGAGCGAGATTAACGACGAGCTTGGTGCGTGGCATGAAATAGCCATTGGTCTTGACTGCACTTTCTACCCGTTGGATACTTTCTTTCACTGCACTATCCGGCAGGCCGACCAGGTAGTAGTGGCTTCCCATCATGACATTGACTTCCACGGTAATGGTTATGGCTTCCACGCCGTACACAGCGCTGCCGTAGGTTCTTACCAGCATAGATCAGGTTCTGAATTGACCTGGCAAGGTAGAAATTTTACCTGCCCGGGGATCTGGTATTTTAGTGGTATTTAGGGGGGCGAGTGGGGGGTGGCTAGTAGAAAATAGAGAATAGAGAGTAGAAAATAGGAAGAGATGGGTTCTCGCTAGCCTTTCCTATTCTCTATTTTCTATTTTCCATTTTCTACTAGCCACTCCCCACTCGCCTAGCGGTACTGCACCGTACTGGGATGAAAGCTCTGCCATGAATGCCAGAACTCCTGGTAAGATTGAATCGGCTTTAGCTGGGCGCCTTTTAAGGGACCGTCCGTACTGACGCCGCTCCAGGACCAGAGGGAATTTGTATTGCTGTCGCGAAATAATTTGAGGGAGCGATCCGGCTCGAAATGCAGAACCTGCCCATGCACCGTTCTGTCCCAAGTATGAAAGGTTGTTGAATCATTCTCCAAAACCAGCAATATGGGTGCGCCAGCAAATGAATCATTGATGATTCCTTTCTGCACGAGATCATTCCAATCATAAGCTTTGGCATGACCGTTATAACTGATACCGACAACCCAGGACTTGGATTTCCATGAACTGCTGTCTCTTTTTTCCAGGCTGCCCTCAATGGTTCCTGAATCATATCCCTGCAACCCTGCGTATTGTTTCTTATAAATTGTATCTGGTTGCAAAATCAGCGTCCCGGAATGTTCGCGGATCCATGCGCCAAGCCGCATTTGGGCAGACGGCAATTCCTCGAGTTTTGTCCCCTTTAGAGCGCCGGCAACGGCCTCACCATTTTCCTGTCTCCACCAGCTCCGGGTGGCTTCATCTTCGAACATAGCATTGAAATGATCCATACCTACCAGGCGGAAATGCTGAAATTTGTTGTCGATAATGGGACTGAAAATACGGCCTGTGCGGCAGACCGTACAATATGTGACCATGATAGGCATGCCGCCAACCGTATCCTGCACCTGGTGATGAT
>DATHGW010000177.1:0-2740 GCA_035317445.1 Puia sp. | reverse complement strand
AATTGCTTTTAGTTTTGACGATGGCCCGGCCGACCGGTATACTGAATCGATTCTGAAGATATTGAAAGAACACCAGGTCGAATCAGCCTTTTTCTGCATCGGGAAAAATATTCATGGAAGAGAACAGGTGCTGAAGCAGATCCACGCCGAAGGCCATATGATCGGAAATCACAGTTATACGCACGGACCTCTGTTCGACCTGCTCTCACCGGCCAGGATGCTGGCCGATCTGCAGTTAATGGACCAGGTGATGAGTGAAGTCCTGAGTCTTCGTCCACGCCTGTTCCGGCCTCCTTATGGCGTCACCAATCCCAATCTGGCGCAGGCCATCCGAAAAGGCGGGTATGTCCCTGTTGGTTGGAGCATCCGGTCGCTGGATACCGTAAACAGGGACGAGAAAAGATTATTCAAAAAAATTACTGGCTCGCTTCGGCCCGGGGCCATCATTCTTTTCCATGATACGAGCCAGACGACGCTGGCTATTTTACCTGCATTGATCAGATACGTGAAAGAAAAGGGCTACGAGATCACGAGGTTGGATAAATTACTTAAATTGGATCCTTATGTCTAAGGTGATCTGGCTTTTTTCTTTTGTGTTTATCGTCATCGCAGGTAAGGCACAGTATACCGGGTACAAACCATTGGCAGATGCCGGAAGTTTTAAAGAACAATTTGCCCGGGCTTCACTGCAAACGAACAGCATCAAAAGCGATTTTGTACAAGAAAAAAACCTGAGCCTGTTATCCGAAAAAATGATATCAAAAGGTAAATTCTGGTTTAAAAAAGAAGCCTTGCTGCGCATGGAGTATATTGAACCATTTCAATACCTGATGATCATTAACAACAGCAATGTGCTGATCAGGGATGGCCAGAAAGAGAACCGGGTCAACACGAAGTCCAGTAAATTATTCAGGCAGATCAACGACATCATGGTTGATTGTGTAAAGGGATCAGCGCTCGCCAATCCTGATTTCACCGTCCGGGTATTTGACGGCAAACAGGCATTTCTGGTAGAGCTCTCCCCTGTTGCAAAAAATGTAAAGGAATATTTCAGGACCATCCTGGTTACGGTAGACAAAAAAGATTATACCGCAAACAGCATTGAGATGAATGAACAGTCGGGCGACAATACCGTCATCCATTTTATTAACAAAGAATTGAACGTGAACATACCCGATGCGCTATTTGCTATACGTTAGTATTTTTCTTTTGTTATTCTCCTGCGCTTCTCCTTATAAGAAGTTGGAAAAGACTGTTGGTGATCTTTCCTGTGTACAGCAATTCAGGCCTGTTTTCACGACAGCCATGTACAATGCCCAAGTCGATGTGGTCGGAAATCACATTAGTGGAATATTACTCCTGAAGACGATGCCTGATAGCAGCATCCGCCTTGTATTCTCTGCCAAGACAGGACTAAAATTTTTTGATTTCGGGTTCACCCGGGATTCAGGATTCAAAGTGTATTACATACTCAGGCAGATGGACAAGCAGCCGTTTATTACGGCATTGAGAAAAGATTTTGAATTGATCCTGCTGGAACATACAGCGGCGGATAAGGGCTACCTGCTGACTGGCCCGGGGCTTCACTATTATGCTTTTCCGCAGGAGAAAGGCGTAAATTATTATATCACTGATCCGGCCTGTCATCAATTGATCCGGATCGAAAAATCCTCCAGGCGGAAAGTCATTGTCGAGGCGATCATGGAACAATATTCCAATGGTTTGCCAGATACGATCGGCATATCGCATAAGAATTTCAATTTTACCATCGCGCTAAAAAGATTGGAGAATAATGCTGCAAGGTGATTTCTATGTCTTAGGATCATTACATACCGAATCGCAGACGGTCAGGGCGATACTGGAATTAAATCCTGCTCACCGGATCTTCGAAGGACATTTTCCAGGCCAGCCCGTGGTTCCGGGCGTCTGCATGATGCAAATGATCAAGGAAACGGTAGAAACAGTGATCGGTAAAAAAACCCATTTAATGCGCGCAGACTATGCAAAATTCCTGTCCATGATTGATCCCCGCAAGCATGCCTTTATTTCGCTTGAGCTGACTTATACCATGTCAGAAAAAAATGAAGTTGAGATCCTCGCAAGCCTTTTTTACGAATCCATTATTTTTTTTAAATATAAGGCCCTCATGCTTCCCGTCAGCGAGCCATCCGCCCGATCCAATTCAACGCAGGATTGGTCATGAATGTCGTCAGCAGGGCCATCAATACCATCATAGAAAATATTTGGGGGGAAAGGATTCCCAGGTCGTAACCGATATTCAGTACAATCAGCTCCATCAACCCGCGGGTATTCATGAGGGCGCCGATAGATAAGCTGTCCTTCCAGCTTTGTCCCACTACCCTGGCCGCCAGGGCGCTTCCGCCGAACTTGCCCACAACGGCTACCAGTAATACCCAGCCGAAAGCAGCCCAGGAGGAACTGTCATTGAGCAATCCTACCTGGGTGCGCAGACCGGTGATCACAAAAAATAAAGGAAGCAACAAAACGATACTGACATCTTCTATTTTCTCAACCAGGATCTTCCGAAAAGACATGTCCTGCGGCATGATGATGCCCGCCATGAATGCGCCAAATAAGGCATGAATGCCAATGGTCTCCGTGGTATATGCCGATAACAGCAGAACGATAAAAACCAGCGCCATCATGGATCTGCCAAGGCTTTCCTTGTTGCTATACCGGTGCAGTTTTTGCAATACCGCCCTTACCAGGAATAGCATGA
>DATHGW010000176.1:0-5072 GCA_035317445.1 Puia sp. | reverse complement strand
AATCTGCTTGCTATCCGGCGACCAGGATGGCGCATTGAAGCTTCCTTGCCCACCGTATAAATAGGCAATCACGCGAGGCGCCCCGCCACTGAGCGGCATCAACCGCAACATGACTTTCTTATACGAAGGATGTGCATCCGGTTCAATATCGATGGGGAAAGAAATGAATGCCATCCATTTTCCATCGGGCGATATATGAGGGAACCAGTTATGGTATTCATCAAAAGTCAATTGCTCTTTCGCGCTGCCATCAGGCTTCATCCGCCAGATCTGCATGGTCCCGGTTGGGTTGGCATTGTAATAAATGTATTTTCCGTCGGGACTGTATTCGGGACCGTCCACATGACCTGTTGTATTGTTTGTCAAAGCAATTTCGGGTCCGCCATTGATTGAGATCTTGTAGAGGTTGTACACTTTGGCATCGCGCATGGCAACGAATGCAACCTCTTTTCCATTGGGGGCCCAGCCATGCCAATAGGATGGCGTTTTTTCCGTGATCATCTTCGGCTCGCCGCCTTCCAATGGGACCACATAAACGGTTGACCCGCCGCCTGGCAATCCCTGGCGATGACTGCTGATGGCCAGCATCTTGCCATCGAATGAAATGCCGTGATCATTGTTGTTTTTGTCGACCGTGCCGGTATTGAGTTTTTCGGGAGTACCACCTTCGATGGGAATTTTATACAGGGAACCGTTTTCATTGAACAGGAGCTTTTTCCCGTCCGGCATCCAGTTGGGCGCCTCAAAACGGCCATTGGATTCATGGATCACTTTCCTTTTGCCATCTGCAACAGTCATGGTTTCCAGCCGGCATCCCAGCCAACCTTCCTTTCCCGGGTTGTACGTATAGCTAACAGGCTTGTCTATGCGAACATTCCATATCCTTGCTTCGGCCACTTGGGTTGAATCATGTGAACAGATATATAACCCTGCAAGCACCGTGTCTTTCATATCCGTCATCTCGTGTGATCCCAGTACCTGTAGCGGCTCCCCCGGATGCGCCACGCGCATCGTGAGTTTCCGGCCGGTACGTTCCAGCTGGATCACTTCAAAGGATTTCTTGGGAAAGGCGATCTGATCTTCAGGGTCGCGCATATAAGCGCCCCGCAATGGCCTCCATTGTAAAACCGTCAGGCCATCCAGATGAGAACAGGCACTGATACTGGCAGCCGCATCGTCGGTAGATTCCCTGACCATCCAGCCAATCTTGCGGTGGCCTACATTGCCCTTATCGCCAACGAATTCAAAATTGGCCGTAAGAATAAAATCACCGCTTATTTTCCTATAGAGGTATTGAAATTCATCCCGGTTAAACCAAATATTGTAACCGGACCCGGTGATGGTATAAACCTGGGTTGATTCGTCATAGCGCGCAGATCCGGCATGTTTTGGGTTCCCGATATCCGCATGGTTATCAAAAACACCGACGGGCTGCTGTTGTGCCATTGCCAGGTTGAATGAAAAAAATAAGCTAATGAAGACCAGGCATTTCATGTTGAAACGATTTTAGGACTGAAAAATAACGTTGATCTATTACAATTCATTTTTTTTCAATTGGCCAAAGGCATAATCCGCAGCACGCGCAGTCAGGGCCATATAGGTAAGCGAGGGATTTTGTGTTGAGGTAGATGTCATGCAGGCCCCGTCTGTCACGAACACATTCTTACAGGCATGGAGCTGGTTCCATTTGTTCAGCATGGAGTTTTTGGGATCATGACCCATCCTCGCACCGCCCATTTCGTGGATATCGAGTCCAGGCGCCTGTTTGCTGTCAGCGGTACGGATATCCGTAAACCCGGCTTTGGTGTACATTTCTGTCATCTGCTCAATAAAATCCTTAGTCATCTTTTCATCGTTCTCGTCGTAGGCGATGGATATTTTCAATTGCGGAATGCCCCATTCGTCTTTCTTGTTCGCATCCAGCTGCAGGGTATTGGTTTCTTTGGGAATGGTTTCACCCATCATGTGCGACCCAACGCCCCAGGGTCCCAGTTTCGGATTGGACAAATGGTCTTTGAGGGTTTCACCAAAACCATGGGTATCCCGGTCCATTCCCCGGTAGGCAGAAAACCCTGCCGCGTAACCGCGCAGGAAATCCGTTTCCTGTTTTACTACATTCCTGAACCTGGGGATATAGGCGCTGGTCGGCCGGCCGCCATCCGTTTTGGAATCTTTGAATCCATCATATTTGGCCGAAATATGCGCCCGGTAATTGTGGAAGGCCACATATTTCCCCAGTATTCCGCTATCATTGCCGAGGCCATTCGGAAACCGGGCGGAAGTTGAGTTGAGCAAAAGGAGATTTGTATTAAACGCTCCGGCATTGACAAAAATGATGCGCGCGGAGTATTCTATCACTTCTTTTGTTTTGGCATCGATCACGCGCACGCCCGTCGCTTTGCCTTTTTTGTCATCATATATAATGGAATGCACCACGGAAAAAGGTCGGAGGGTCATATTGCCTGTTCTTTCCGCCCAGGGAATTGTCGTTGAATTGCTGTTATAATAACCGCCAAATGGACAACCGCGCTGGCAGAGATTTCTTCCCTGGCATTTTCCTCTTCCCTGTTGCAGGTGAATGGGCTGTGGCTCGGTAAGATGGGCGCAGCGCGCATAGATCACATGCCTGTCCGCATAATTTTTGGCGACAAAATCCTTGAAGTAATTCTCCACGCAGGACAGTTCCAGCGCCGGAAGGAATTCTCCATCGGGCAGCGTGGCCAGTCCGTCCTTATTGCCGGATATCCCTGCAAATTTTTCCACATAACTATACCATGGTGCTATGTCTTTATAACGGATAGGCCAGTCAACAGCAAATCCATCGCGTGCGGGCCCCTGAAAATCGTAGTCGCTCCAGCGCTGGGTCTGGCGCGCCCACATGATGGATTTTCCCCCAACCTGGTAACCGCGGATCCAATCGAATGGTTTTTCCTGCACATAGGGATGCTCGTTATCTTTTACAAAAAAATGCATCGCGTCTTCCCGGAAGGCATAACAACGGCTGACTACCGGGTTCTGCTCCTGGATATCTGCGGGCACCTGTCCCCTGTGTTTGAATTCCCAGGGATACATGTTGGTGGTCGGATAGTCCTTCAGGTGTTTGACATCGCGGCCGCGCTCCAGCACGAGGGTCTTGAGCCCTTTTTCACAGAATTCTTTGGCCGCCCATCCGCCGCTCATACCAGAGCCGATGACGATGGCGTCGAAAGCGAGGTTTTCCTTGTTGTTACCCATGTTCGCTAGCTGTTTGCTTTTACCGGAACACAACCGTGATACCGGCCAGGCGCCATTTCATATACCTGGATCTTGGTTAAAAAATATTGAGAGGAAGTGAAACTCTGAATGGTCAGCCTTTTCGTGAGGTTGTAAAAGGCAGACAGTTCTTCAGGTATGTCTTTTTTATTTTCAATGTTTGTGAGCAACGCCGCTTTTTGTGCAGCCGTACTTTCTGCAAAACGGTTTCCCGTTTGTTTTTTGGCCAGGGCCTCGAACTGGTCCATTCCTTTCATGAATTTTTGCTGGTTATCTTTTGGCTGGCACTCATCCACCATCATCAGCACAAAAAGATGAGCGGAAAGATCATTGGCTCCCGGAGTTGCCGTTTTGGGAATAATGGTTTCCGTCAGGGATTTCATCAGTTTTTCCTGTTCACCACTGAGCGAGATGTTTTTTAGCGGTATCGTTGATCTGCCTTCTTCGTGTACGCAGGAAGGGACCAACACAGCGCCTGCAGAAAAAAACAATACATTGCGGATAACGGTACGCCTGTTCATTTTTTGCATGTTCATGTATAGGACACAAGTTATTGATTTATTGTGAGCCGTTCCTGAAAAATTGCAGAAATTGCAAAAACCGGATCCGCCTGAATTGGATTAATTAAAAATCCCCAAAATAAGAATCCTTGCCGGTAATGATCAATTAGTATTGGTTCCAGCATGAAGGTAATTTTGATCAGGCAAACCTAACTGCCCCATCAATATGAAAAAATTACCATTATTTTCCCTCATCATGCTCTTGGTATTGATGAGCTGTTCAAAGAAAGACGAAACGCCTGCGGCCCAGTTTTCTTTCAAAGCGGATGGAACGCTCTATACATTTAATGGTGACTATTATGCGCAAAAGGGTTCGCAGATCTCTCCCCAAACTTTTTTGCCAGGATTGTATTTTATAGGTCAAAATACAATTGACAATTCCCTCGGTACCTATATCATGACCAGTTCCCTGGACGTTGCCACCTATACGGCTTCTTTTGCTGTCCGGCTGAACAAAGTAGACTATGATTCCGCGGCTAATTGTTCCGTTACGATAACGAAACTGGTAAACAACCGGGCTACGGGTTTTTTTTCAGGTGAAGTTTATCTTCACAGGCAAATCCCAACCCCGGTCGTGATTTCAGATGGACAATTTGCAAACGTGCCTATTAGGCCGTAGTCCATTTTATTTGCTGCTCGACACTGGCTGACACTGGCGCAAGCGTGTCTGACGGGCACATCCAGAAAGTCACAAAAGAGATAAGTGAGTCAGACCGGCTTGTGCCAATAGGGTCTTGCTATTGCTTTAGCCTGCCACATCTTAACCATTTCATTTGATTATAAACATTGCAAGCCTGAGCATATTGCAAGAGGCCGGTTGTTACGACCACAGCACGCAGTTTAAGTAAAATTAGCCCGTCAAGGCACAAGCCGGTCTGACTAGCATGCGTAAGTGTAGAAGATGTTGACGTTGCCCGTCAGACACGCTTGCGCCAGTGTCAGCCAGTGTTAGCCAGTGTAGGAATGATAAATTGTATCAGCGATTTGCAGGTGTAGGACACCTAACGGCCATTCGTCGTAAGAATAACGTTAATTTTGCGTCTTTAAACGATGCAACCATTCATTATGAGAAAAGTCTCCCTGCTCTGCTTACTGGCCTTCACGGCCGGGGCGATATCCGCACAAAAAACGTCAACCTATCATGTAAAATCCCCTGATGGAAAGTTGGACGTGATCATCGAAACCGCTGCAAAAATCAGCTGGTCGGTCAGCTACGAACAGGAGCCCGTTATCAGGCCATCTTCGGTATCCCTGACGATC
>DATHGW010000175.1:0-4395 GCA_035317445.1 Puia sp. | reverse complement strand
TGCACATTTCCAAAAGCGGCTGCCACACTGAATAACGAACCTACTTTGCTCAATGCGGAATAGGCATACGCAACGTGCTGAGGCTGCGTGTATAATTTGTCGTTTTCAACACCACTGTTGTCTATGCCGTCTTCTTCGCCGCCCGTAACGCCCAATTCGATCTCTATCGCCATTCCAAGCGGTTGCATGCGCTTAAAGAATTCCACCGAGGTATGAACGTTTTCTTCGAGGGGTTCTTCCGAAAG
Organism: Puia sp.; assembly: GCA_035317445.1. Classification (GTDB taxonomy): domain Bacteria; phylum Bacteroidota; class Bacteroidia; order Chitinophagales; family Chitinophagaceae; genus Puia. The sequence goes on along the minus strand of DATHGW010000175.1, from coordinate 4,150 downwards.
GTCAAGCATGTGAGAACTGTAAAGGGGCTGTTTTTTTTCTTTGAAATATTTTTCCCCCGCATCAATCAATGCGCTGATCCAGGGTAACCATTTTTTGGCGGCATGGTCGGTATGCACGATGACCGGCACGCCATAATACTTCGCCACATTATGAATATGGAGGGCCCCGGATATTGCGCCTGAAATATTCGCCTGTAATTTATCATTGGGCATTCCTTTGCCGGCGAGAAATTGCGCACCGCCGTTGGAGAATTGTATGATGACGGGAGAGTTGACTTTAGCAGCGGTTTCCAGAGTGGCATTGATGTTGTCTGTTCCAATGCAGTTCACCGCAGGCATGGCAAATTCATTTTGCTTGGCATCCTTGTACAGTGCTTCCAGTTCTTCACCGAATAATACTCCCGGCTTATATTTACTCATGTTCGTTTACGTTTGGGTTTAAAAGATTTGCAAAGATACGAATAGAGAATAGAAAATAGAGAATAGAAAATAGAGAGTAGAAAATAGGGAGTAGAAAATGGGAAGAAATGCCGTCTTGCCGACCTTTTTTTTATTCTAGGCTCCCCATTCTCTATTTTCTACTCTCTATTTTCTGATCTTCAATCCTCAAACTTCCCGAGATTCTTCTGAATGAGGACAAGATTTTTTTGCAGGGTCTGTTTGAGTTGTCTTTTTACCAGTTGGCCCATGGAACTGCACTTATTGAAAACAGGGGCCTTAAAATAGGCCGCCAGTTCCGATCTCAGCTGGTTGAATTTTTCCGTATTCGAGATCTGATCCTTCGACATGATATTTAATAATTCCATCAGCCGGAACCGGGATGAGGCCACGCGAAAGGCCATCATCGTTCTTTCTTCGGTCTGGTATTGCTCCACAGAATCTTTATTCAGGAACTGTCTTGTCAATTCGACTAAGGGATAGTTTTCCTTGAAGAACTGGGGCAGGTATAGATTTTTTCTTCCCTCATAGCACTGCTGATCAAAGTCGATCGCCCGGATGCGATATTGAAAATCTTCAATATCCGGCGTGATGTCAACGACGAAATTATACGCGCGCATATCACCCAGCAGCCGCACAAAACATCGCTCATTGAATTTTACGAATTCCTTGGCGAACCTGATCTTATTGGTCAACGGCGCGTCGAGCCAGTTTTGAATGAAAACATCACCGGGAATTCCGGGGATATGTTCTTCCACCAGCGTATTGTGATGCGTTAAATAGGTGATGCGGTTTGGAGAAAGCAGGTGCTCCAACTCGAGGCCGTATATACGCGAAGCATCTGCCTGTTTAATATAGTAGTGATCATAATTGTCATTGAATTTATTCACGATCCGGATGCGGAACGGATTTGAATTGGCAAAACTGCAAAAATCTATCCTGGCAACATCAAGGTGCTTGCTAAAACTCATGTCGCCTTCTGTTTTCAGGTTGGCATAAATCTTAACCAGCCCTTCCCTGATGAATTCCCAATGTCTCATATCATAGGATGCCGTTTCCCATAAAGTTTCATGCCCGTCCTTGTCTTTAAGTGGAACGGAATAGGTGATATGCATCAGATCGCTGTAAGAAACAGGCTGTTTTACCTCTCGTCCATGGTGTTTCAGGTAATTACGCAGGGATTCATTGACAGGAAATATGGGTTTTTTGCGCGTAGGCTTGTCCGATTCATTTGTGTTGGCCGCGTTTTTTTCCTGGAAGAAGCTCATGGATACCTGAGAAATTTATGAGCCTAAATGTACCGGATTATTGCCGGATCTGCTGAAGCAGCTCCCGGAAGTAGGCAGGAGCCAGTGTAAGCCTGCTCCCATACCAACTGAAAAACTCACCATCAACCAGCATAATCCGGGTATCAGGCAATGCTTCCTTCAACGCGGGAAGATGTTTTGCAGAAAAAGGATATGGTTCTGACGACAGCAACAGCAACTCGCAGCCCATTTCCTTCAATTGGCTCACAGTAATTTCGGGGTACCTGTTTGCATGCGCAAATAAGTTGCTCAGGCCGCTTCTTTTCATCATGTCATGAATGAAAGTATCGCCGCCTGCCGCCATATAGGGATTCTGCCAGATCAGGTATGCGGTCGAAGGATGCTCTATATTGCCCAGATTATTCGACAGCTCAGTAAATTTATTGCGGATCTTTTCGACCAGGGGCGCGGCGGTCTCATTTTTTGCTGTGATGTCTCCGATGATGCGGATCATTTGCAAGGCATCCTCCAGGGATTTGATATCGCTTATCCATACAGGGTATTCGCTCGCCAAGGCATCGATCTCTTCCTTCTTATTTTCCTCTTTATTAGCTATTACGAGGTCTGGCTGAAGACTGCGGATGGCAGACAAATGCAGGCTCCTGGTCCCTCCAACCTTCGGTTTGTGGATGAACCATGATTCGGGATGAACACAGAATTTGGTGATCCCGCTAACGGAATCATCCAGGCCCAGGTCATACAACAGTTCAGTTTGGGAAGGCACCAGGGAAACAATGCGTCGGGGTGGTTGCGCACAAATAACAGTTCTACCCATTTGATCGGTAAAAGCCCGCATGCCTTAAATAGTTTGCTGCAAATTAAATGGTAATGAAGAGGTAGCCAAGGAGTGAGGCCCATCGTTTGGGCCTCCTGCTAAATACTATGATCAGAGCGTCATTTAGCAGGAGGGTCACGGATTCAGAGCAGTTGGTTTTTAATGATACTGGATACTGTTCAACTGGTTTTCTTGGACGTTGGATTTTAACAATTGGTTTTTTCAGGATACGAATAACAATGGTAAATCAAGAATATTTTAGAAACGATATTGGACAAAAAAAGGAAGTTGACTGATACCGGATTTTACGGAATTTCTTAGATATTGGATTAGGATAAGTTGGTTTTTTGGACATTGGACGATTGACGAATCAATCAACTTCTGAATCAAATGTACCCAAGTTCGCGTCAGTGCACAATAGATGTTTTGCCTTATTTTTGCTGTACACGAATTACTACAAGCTTTGAAAATACCCCAGTGCTGCTCTCGTATATATACGTACACCTATCGGAATTCAACGAGAAGAGATTTTCAATGATTTAATTGCCAAGAGATTGTAATACGTCGTATTTCGTGACGATATGATAGCTGCCGCTTTCATCTTTTGCAAGCACCGCGCCGTTTTCCTTCGTGATGAGTGCACTGATGCGTTCAACCGGCGTATCAAACGCCAGCACCGGATATACAGGTTCCATTACTTCGGCGATCTTTTTTTGTTTGATGTCCTGGCCGTTGCCCAGCATTTTACCAAATAGTCCGCTTTCACTGATGGCCCCTAACATTTCGCCGTTTTTAAAGACCGGGATGTTTTCAATATGGTGTTCCTGCATCAGGTCAATCGCTTCGCCGACGCTGCTTTCAGGTTCAATCGTGACCAGATTCTTTGAGCCACGGCCATTGACAATGTCCCGGAATGTTTTTACATCAAGGAACCCTCTTTCCATCATCCATTGATCATTGTAGATCTTTCCTACATACCGGCTTCCGTGATCATGAAAGATACATACCACGAGGTCATCTTTCTTAAGCCCGGATTTCAACTGCATCAAGCCCTGCAGGCAACTTCCCGCGCTGTATCCACAAAATAAACCTTCCTCTTTAGCAAGCTTCCGGGCCATGATCGCGCCATCTTTATCGGTAACCTGCTCGAACCGGTCTATGACCCGCATATCATAGTTGCCGGGAACAAAATCCTCTCCGAATCCTTCAGAAATATAGGGATGTACTTCTCCCATATCAATTTCGCCGGTGCGGAAATATTTGGTGAGGAGGGAACCAAACACATCAATGGCCCAGATTTGAATACCGGTATTTTTTTCTTTGAGGTACATGGCAGCGCCGGTGATTGTTCCACCTGTGCCTGCTGTACAGACCAGGTGCGTTATTTTACCGTCGGTCTGCTTCCAGATCTCCGGACCTGTTGTTTCGTAATGCGCCTGCCGGTTCGCGAGATTGTCATATTGGTTGCAATAAAATGAATTAGGAATTTCTTTTGCCAGCCTTCGTGCTACGGAATAATAGCTGCGGGGATCTTCGGGTTCTACATTGGTGGGACAAACGATCACTTCTGCACCGACAGCTTTGAGGATATCCATTTTTTCTTTCGACTGCTTATCGGTCGTAGTGAAGA
>DATHGW010000174.1:0-6231 GCA_035317445.1 Puia sp. | reverse complement strand
AGTTCCTGCAGGGCCGGCCCCGATCACCAGTACGTCCAATTTTTCCCTTTGCATAAGTTTTTAGTTAGGTACAAACAATGTAGGAAAGATAAGGTTATTTTCTTTTTTTACATTTTAGCAATGTATGACTCAGCCCGATCTGGTCTATCCGCTCCACGATCTCAAATCCGGCATGGTGCACACATTGTATGAATACTTCCGAATGATACATCTGGCTGTTGCCATTGGCAAGAGCAGTAAAATAGATGGAGGTCTGCTGAAGGCAGAACGCAGCCGCCTCGAATCGCTGAATGTCCCAGAAAGCTTCCAGGATCAGCGCATATCCATTCTCATCCAGCGCATCGTAGCATCTTTTCAAAATGGAAACAATTTCTTTTTCTGAAAAACAATCCAGGAACTGGCTCATCCAGATGGCATCATAGCCTTTAGGGAAAGCCTGGCTTTCGTCCAGGATGTTGATCGGAAAAAAAGATACCCTGTCCGTTAAACCCAGTTGCTCCATTTTGGACCTGGCCACATTCAACTGGCCGGGCAGGTCCATGATGGTGATCCGTATGTCATCTGCGAATGTAGTGCTTGCGATCGCCCATTTGCCGGTATTACCGCCAATATCAAGGATCTTCCTGATGCCGTTCGTATAGACATGCCTGATCACCTCTGGGAAGGCATTGTCTGAAAAAAAATGGTCAAAGGCAAACCAGCTTTTTTGCACCTGCGCAGGCAATTGTGAAAGCCCTTCATAGATCGTATCCCAATCGCCAAAAGTTTTTAATCCTTCAGGCTTTCCATTTTCTATGCTTTTGTCGAGGTCGAACAGTCCCTTGTAACACACGTCATGAACAAAATCCATATTGGTTTTTGCCAACGCATCATGCAAAACAAAAAGGCCGGTTTTGGTTATCCTGTATTGTCCATCGTTGATGATGATCAGACCGATGCCGAGTCCCGACTCAAGCAGTACCCGGACGCCATAGCGGGGGAGTTTTACTTCCGCAGTGATTTCTTCCAGGCTCATCCCCACGGCGCCGCTTTCTTCCACGGCATGAAGGATGCCTGAATTTCTGAGGACCCGGGCAACCTGAAAAATAACCGGACCAAAGGCAATCCACTGTGCCAATCCTTTTGCCTCTATTGCTGATTTTGTGTCCTTGTGAAAAAAATTCATATGAAATAATTGTGGGCGGATTTATTTACTGAACACCAGGGCCGCATTGCATCCGCCAAAGCCCGAAGCCGTTTTTAAGCAATGCCTGAAAGCCCCGGTCTGAGGTTGATCACTGACGCGTATCGGTTTGTTGGTGCCGGGTTTCCGGAATCCCAAAGTAGGCAACAGCAGATTTTCTTTGAGCGAGCGGATGGAAATGACAGACTCGATCAAACCCGCTGCTCCCAATGTATGCCCGTAATATCCTTTCAGGCTGTTCACCGGAACGTCCTGCATACCCGCAAGGTTAATGGCCTTCGCTTCCATCTCGTCATTGTATACTGTTGCCGTTCCGTGTGCCGAAATAAAATCAATGTCTTTCGCTGTAATGCCAGATGCCGTCAAAGCTTTACTCATGGCCTGGAAAAGTTCTTCGCCGGTCCGTGATGGCCCGGAAATATGATTGGCATCATTGCTCACCGAGCCTCCGCAAACCCTTATTTCTGACGAATGATTCTTGTTGGAAGACAGAATGACGGTTGCTGCCCCTTCTCCCAGGCTGATGCCATTCCTGTCTGCATCAAATGGCCGGCAAGGTTCGGCGCTGATGGCCTGGAAGGATTGGAAACCCGACAGCACAAACCTGGAAATCAAATCTGCGCCTGCAATCACGGCATGGTCGTACTGTCCGGATTGTAACATGCGCATGGCCGTTATGATCGCAAGCAGGCCGGATATGCATGCGTGCGAAACCACCAGGGGTTCATTGGCGGCGTGATAATGCCCGGCGATCAGGCGGGCGGAATGATGCAGGGCGATGCGCTTTTCCAGGGCTTCGGTAAGCGGCTGGGTTTCGAGCAGTCCGATATTTCCCTTGGTCGACGAGATGATGAAGATCGTTTTTTTATCGGCGGGATCGATGCTGGTCTTATCCAGGGCGTCGTCGATCGATGACAACAGCAGTTGCTCAAAGGGCGTAAAGATGTCGTCTCTGTCTTCGCCGCCCTTACCAAGAAGGGAAGCAAAGAAAGGATCCGGCGAAATGGATTGGTCTGTCTGTTTTCTTATGCCCGAAATATTTTTTTTGAGCTGATCAACATTGCCGGCCGTCGTGGAACCCAACGGAGATACTATATTATCCGAAACAACAAATACTTCTCTCATCATCTTTTAAAATTACATCAATCCATGCTTTTTCTTCCACGCTTCAAAAAAAGGAGGATTTGTCAATTGCAGGGCAGAATTTTCGCGGTCCAGGAATACCTGAACCGAAGATCCCGTCGCAACCAGTTCTCCGGTTCCGGAATTAAAGAGCCGGTAATGAAATTTGAGTTTGGCGGCTTCGCAGGGAATAAAATTTGTTTCGACGATCAGTTTTTCCCCAAACCTCAGGGAACGTTTGTAATCGCATTGAATACTTACAATGGGAACAATATATCCGAGTTTGTAAAAATCCAGGTAACCAATGCCGTATTTATTTCCGAATGATTCCCTTCCGTCCTCAAAATACCTGATGTAGTGTCCATGCCACACGATCCCAAGCGGGTCGGCCTCATTGAACCTGACCAGGATCTCGGAGCGGTCGTGCAGCGAGTCTGGAGTTGGGAGTCGGGAGTCTGGAGTCATGATAATTCAGCACGCTACGCGCCGTACTTCGCTTTCCACTCATTGTATTTTTTCTTCTCGATAGTTTCTAGCAGGTTCTTGACAGTGGTAGCCCAGTAATTGCGGAAGCCAAAGCTCATGCTTGATTTGCTTTCTATGCGCTCGGTTAGCAAAACTTTTTTACTGCCCATGTCAATCAATGTAACCCAGGCAGCAGCAGCTTTTTCTGATTTACTCATGGCTTCCATCACGATCAGCAGGCCAATGCCCTTCTTGCCGCCAAAATCGTAGCCCCTGACCAGTGCAGCAATGCTGTCTTCTTTCAGCCGGTGAAAATCACCGCTGCTGGTTGATTTGATGGCTGCGGCATTTGCGCTCTCATTTCTCTTGTTCACATATCCAAGGTCATGGTCCACATTGTTCCGATGAAATGCGCCTTTTACATCGAATTTCTTTGCCTCCGTGATCACCAGTTCATTGATCCCGGTGTATTGGCGTGCTACGATGTCCTGTTCGTTCGCCGTAGCGTCATCGATCAGGCGTGCCCTGGTGAAGTCGATGCCGAGATAGAAAAGCGGCACATTGCTATCATTGAAGAATTCTTTCAGGGTTTGTGCCTGCATCGGAAATTGAAAAGCCAGGAGGCATGCGGATAAGAAAATGAACCGGGAAAGCGGTTTAGCTCGTTTCATGATTAGAGATTTTTAGGATTGTTTGAAATAAAAATTTTCATATCACAGCGGGCTACCAGCATGCCCCTGCACAGCACGGTGCCCGAAATGATCGTAACATCAAAGATTTGATTTTTTATGGAAATTTCAGTTTCTATCTGGTCATTTATTTTTGGCAGGGCCATGATCTCGAGGTTTTGAACCGCCCCGATATATCCGAGCGGTACAGGACGCTTTTCCTGCTGGCAAATGTAGCCAATCCGCGCGGCCGCCGTTTGTGCGATGTTTTCTACCAGTCCCGGTTCGGCCAGTTCACCGTCTTCCACAAAAATATTTTCCGCCCTGACCTGAAAGGTGCTCCGCGCGCTGTGTTCATCGGTATACAGCAATTGATCGACCATCACGAATGGTGACCGTTGCGGAATGAATTGCAGGATGCCTGTTTCGTATGCCTTCATTTATTTTTGCCAAAAATCATAATAATTATACCATTGATCCGGGTATTGCTTCATTTTCTTTTCCAGGCCGGCAACAAATTCATTAAGCATGACCTGCCTGGCTTCATCTTTTGATCCGGGTTCGCAATAGGTATGATCGCTCGCAAAGAAATGATAATGCAAATTAGTTTCTTTCATCGCAAATACAAACGATACTGGCACCCTGAAGGCGCAGGCCAATTGGAAGGGACCGGCCGGGAACAGGGCTTCTTCGTTCAGCAGATTTGCGCGGAGGGTCTTGTTGCCCTCCAAAAACCGGTCTGCATGGATGCAGACCAGTTCGTTGTTCTTAAGCGCCTCGCTGATCTCGTAGATATGTGAAAAATCATTCCTGATGACGATGACATGCGCCTGCCGCTCCCCGGTTACCTTGTCGAGATAGGCTTTTATTTTTTGCTGTTCGCCGTCGAACATCACGATATGGATGCGGGTGTTCAGGCGTTTCAGGAGATGGCCCGCGATCTCCCAGTTGCCGATATGGGCGCTGAGCAGGAGTCCGCCTTTTTTCAGGTCAACCATTTTTTGCAGGTGCTCTTCTCCGTCAAAATCAAAACTAAAGCGGTTAGCCATACCTGATAAAAGCACGACCCGGTCGATCAGGGTCTGACCAAAAAGGTAATAGTTTCTGTATAGTTTGCCCAGAGAGGTGAGCCTTCCATAGCCGAGCCTGCGAAAGTAGCGGAGGATTTGTTTTGAAGACCTGAAGGAAAACAGGAAATAATAAAACGCTACAAAACGGAGGAGAAAGTATGCAGGCAAAACGCCGAATTTGTTCAGCACTGCCACGAAAATGCCATAACCAAACGGGGTGCCCTTCGATTTACCTTGCCAGGAAGGCATTACGCAAGTTCTTTAGAATTGACCCGGGGAATGACATAATCATAGAAATCCTGGAAGGTAATGATGCCTACAAAGTCTTCCGGCTTTACTTTGAAAGAAAAATTGTTTTCAACAACCACAACCAGGTCAATATAGTCAAGACTGTCCAGTTCAAGTGTTTCTCTCAAATTGGCCCCGGGTGTAATTTTGCCAGCGTCCACCTCAAATTCCTCTACCAGGAAATTGTTAATTTTCCCGATAATTTCTTCATGTATTTTCATAGCAGTTATTTAGTCCACCTCCTTACGATGAGTGATGAATTGGTTCCACCAAACCCAAAGGAATTGGACAAAAATACATTTATATTTTTTTCCAGGGAAGTTTTTACGATATTCAATTTTGCGGAGTCCGGATCGGGATTTTCGAAGTTAATATTGGGGGCGATGAAGCCGTTTTGCATCATCAGCATGGAATAGACAATTTCGCTGGCGCCTGCCATCCAGCATTCGTGACCTGTCATTGATTTGGTCGAACTCACCAGGTTGTTTTTCTCGCCGAAGACCTCGTAAATGGCCCTGGCTTCACTGGCATCACCTGCCGGCGTAGAAGTGGCATGGGCGTTAATGTAGTCTACTTCATTGGCGGCGATCCCTGCGCCCCGGAGGGCCATCTGGAGCGATCTTACAGGTCCGCCTACCGTGGGGTTGGAAATATGTTCGCCATTGGACGAAAATCCATAGCCCACTACTTCCCCGAGGATGTTGGCCCCCCTGTGAAGGGCAGATTCCAGGCTTTCCAGGATGACGGTGGCTGCTCCGCCACTGGGGATCAGTCCGTCCCGGTCCCTGTCAAAAGGGCGTGAAGCTTTTTGCGGATCGGATTCGTGCACGGAAAAGGCCGACAAGGCATCAAAACTGCCCATTGACAGGTGATTGATCTCCTGCGCTCCGCCGGTTATAATGCATTCCTGCAAGCCGGTCCTGATGAAATGGTATCCAAGCCCGATGGCATGGGAACCACTTGCACAGGCTGCGCTGATGGTAAAATTGACTCCTTTCAGTTTGAAGATCGTGGAAAGATTCATGGTCACGGTAGAATTCAGGGTCTGGAAAACATAGCCGGAACCGACCAGCATCGTATCTTTTTTCTGGCGCATGATATCGGTTGATTCTATGACGGGTTTTGCAGAGCTGTCATTTCCGTATAAAATGCCGATCTCGTGGCGGTTCATATAGTCCTGGTCAATGGCTGCGGTTTTGACCGCCTCCAGGGTTGCCATATAGGCATATTCGCCCTGTTCCGGAAGCATGATCCTCGCTCTTCTGTCCAGCATGCCTTTCAAATTCGGCCTGTCCACAAAACCAGTAAGGCCAGACCGGTATCCGAATTCCTTCCTGACCGGATCGAGGATAATGCCGGATCGGCCCTTATACAAGGAATGGCTGACCTCATCCAGGTTTTTCCCAATACAGGAATAAATACCCAAGCCAGTGAT
>DATHGW010000173.1:0-3479 GCA_035317445.1 Puia sp. | reverse complement strand
TGTTGCTTTCTTTTTGTCTTTATCATACAGCACGCGCGTGACAATGCTCCAGGGCCTGACGGTCAGGTTGCCTGTTTTCATTGCAGCCGGCAATGTAGAGGATTGCGTACTGAAGTATCCGCCGTAGGGACAGCCTTCCCAGCAACGGTTCCGGAACTGGCATTGGGTTCTGCCCGGAATGGGTGCTGTAAGATTTGCGCTGCGGCCGATGATGAGGTGACGCTGGCTTTTATAATAATCTTTTAGCCTGGCGGAAACATCCTTTTCGACGCAGGTCAGGTCCATCGGGGGAAGAAAATGTCCATCTGGTAATTGTGGAAGGCCCTCCAGGGAACCACTGACCCCGATGAATTTTTCCACATGATCATACCATGGCTCGATGTCACGGTAACGTATAGGCCAGTCTACCGCGATGCCGTCCTTGTCATTGGCTTCAAAATCAAAATCACTCCAGCGGTAGCTCTGCCTTCCCCACAGAATGGAGCGGCCCCCCAATTGATAGGCGCGCCACCATTTGAATGGTTTGATCTCGGTATACGGCGCCTCTGCATCATTGGCCCAGTAATCAATAATGGGTTCATATTTTCCCCAGGTTCTGGCAATGATCGGATGCCTTTTCAATTCTTCCCTGGTCGCCGTGCCCCGGTGTTCAAATTCCCAGGGATTTTTCCCTGCGGAATGGTAATCTTTAACGTGTTCAAAATTGCGGCCGCGTTCCACCATCAACACCTTCAATCCCCTTTCTGCAAGCTCTTTGGCAGCCCAACCACCGCTGATACCGGAACCTACTACAATCGCGTCATAGGTATTCCGGGCTGTTGCCTTGTTGTTGATCAGTAGTGAATCGCCTGGCATGAAAATCGTTTTGTGTTGGGTTGATGTTCTTAGAATTGGAACTCGGTCTCCGCACATTCATTAAATATTGCCTTTCTTCAGTTCGTCGACCGCATGGTTTGCCGCCCTTGCAGTAATGGCCATAAAGGTCAGCGATGGATTCTGTGTGCTGGTAGAAACCATGCATGCGCCGTCTGTTACAAAAACGTTCGGGACGTTATGGAACTGGTTCCATCTGTTGAGCAGGGAAGTTTTCGGATCTTTTCCCATCCTGCATCCGCCCATTTCATGAATGTCCAGTCCGGGTGCCTGCTTACTGTCGTTCGGACTGATATTTTTACATCCTGCTTTTTCAAGCATCTCCGATGTCTGGCTCAGAAAATCCTTCAGAACCTTTTCATCATTGTCATCATATCCAACAGAAGTGATCAATTGTGGAATGCCCCAGGCATCTTTTTTATCCTTGCTCAGCCGAACATGGTTAGTGGCTTTGGGTATGGTCTCGCCCTGCATCATGGCAAACACACCCCAATCCCCCGCTTCTGTCATGGAATCTTTAAAGGCACCGCCAATTTGCGGCTGGCCTTCGGGGGGGTTGGAGCGACCACGTCCGGCGCTGTAATGCACCATATACCCACGCTGGAAATCTGTTTCCTGTTTATACACATTCCTGAAATTCGGCATCATGGCCTGCGTAGGTCTTCTGCCGTAATAATACCGGTCGGCAGGACCGTCATACGACGCATATACATTACCGCGATAATTGTGAAAACAGACATAGCGGCCCAACAGATCATGGTCATTGCCCAGGCCATTCGGAAACCGATCAGACGTAGAATTCAATAAGATGAGGTTGGTATTCAGACATGCCGCATTAACGAAGATAATTTTTGCATAATATTCTGTTGCTGTTTTGTTGTGGGCGTCAATAACCCGAACGCCCACGGCTTTATTTTTTTTATTATCGTAGACCACGGAATGGGCAACCGCATTGGTCAGCAGCGAAAGGTTACCTGTTTTGGCGGCCCAGGGAATGGTCGTTGAATTGGAGCTGAAATAGCCGCCAAAGGGACAACCGCGCTCGCAAAGGCTCCTCGCCTGGCATTGCGTTCGTCCCTGCTCGATATGGATGGGATTGGGTTTGGTCAGGTGCGCACAGCGTCCAACGACCACATAACGCTGATGATAGTTCGCCATGATCTTTTGCTGCACGTCCTTCTCTACGCAATTCAATTCCCAGGGCGGAAGAAATTCGCCATCAGGCAGGGTCTCCAGCCCATCCAGGTTGCCACTGATGCCCGCAAAACGTTCCACATGCGAATACCAAGGCGCCAGTTCTTCGTATTGAAAAGGCCACTCAACAGCGAACCCATCGCGGCCCGGCCCGGCAAAATCAAATTTACTCCAGCGCTGCGTTTGCCTGGCCCACAGAAGAGATTTACCGCCGACCTGGTAACCCCGGATCCAGTCGAAAGGCTTTTCCTGCACATAAGGATGCTCGTTATCCTTTACAAAAAAATGCTCGGAGGTCTCATTGAATGCATAACAGCGGTTAACGATGGGGTTTTCCTTAAGGGTAGCAAGAGGCAATTGTTCGCGGTGCGGAAAATCCCATGGATTCTTGGTGGCTGTGGGGTAGTCCCTGAGATGCACCACGTCCCTGCCTCTTTCCACGATCAGGGTTTTCAAACCGTGTTCACAGAGTTCTTTGGCGGCCCAGCCGCCGCTGATCCCGGAGCCGATGACAATGGCATCGAAAGTATTTTGTTTTACTGCTTTGCCGTTTACATTCAGGGAATCTCCGGGCATGGTAAGGATATTATTAATGATTGGTCAATGCCTTTACATTTCAAATATTGTTTTTCTTCAGTTCACTGACGGCGTGATCGGCGGCGCGGGCGGTGAATGCCATATAGGTTAATGAAGGATTCTGGCACGCGGCGGAGACCATGAAAGCGCCATCGGTCACAAAAACATTTGGCGCATTCCAGACCTGGTTCCACTTATTTAATACAGATGTTTTCCGGTCCTTCCCCATGCGGGCCGTTCCCATTTCATGGATCCCTCTGCCCAGGTATGGATTGCTGTCGCCACCCTGTACATTTTTTGCACCAACAGCTTCCAGCATTTCCTTTGCATCGTTGAGCATATCCTTGCGCATTTTCAATTCATTTTCTTTTAACTCGCAATCAAAAGACAACACATTCAGTCCCCATTTGTCTTTTGTATTCCTGTCGAGCGTTACTTTATTTTCATGGTAAGGAAGCGTCTCTCCAAAAGCACCCATGCCTACACTCCAGGTTCCCGGTTCGGTCAGGGCTTCTTTGAACTCCTTACCGATGCTGTATTCTGCCACATCATGGCTCCAGCCTTCGGCCAGCGCCACCCTGGTAGCCGAATCCCCTGAGGTAGTCGCGCTTGTCTCCGAAGAAATTGCGGTAACGGGGAATATAAACGCCGTTCGCCCTTCGTCCGAAATAATATTTGTCCTCATACCCTTCCATTGTGCCACCTGCATACACATTCAGATGATGATCCATCACATTATGTCCTAACTCTCCGCTGCTGCTGCCCAATCCATCTGGCCACACGTCGGTGGCTGAATTCATCAGCACCCAGGCACTGTTGAGCGAGGAGGCATTCAG
>DATHGW010000172.1:0-2555 GCA_035317445.1 Puia sp. | reverse complement strand
CTACCAGTATTTTAACGGATTCCAGAGAACCTGAAAATACGGCCTGGTGCAACGCTGTTGCATGAGTATGAAATCCACTATCGATATAGGCGTTGACATCAACTCCTGATGTGATCAGCAGTTTGATTATTTCTGATTTCCCATAAAATGCTGCCGCGATCAATGCAACCTGGCGATCGGCAAGACTGGCTTCTTTTAACAGCCGATGGAATTCATCCACCATATCCAGACCAATGGCCTCAGTGAGTGTTAACCTGCCGGTTATTTTAACCAGATGCCGGGCCGCTTCAATATTTCCATGGGCCAATGCCCCATGTCCGTCGCCGGGTGTTGCACCTTCGCTGACAAGCAGGTCTATGAGTTCAATTTGTGCTCCAGATTCGCGGGGGATCCTTCCTGTAGCAACAAGACCAAGTGTATAATCCATCTGCTGCTGAAAACTCTCCCTAGCATGGCGACGTGCAAACTGTATCAGTAACACAGTGATTTCAACAATATTAGCGGGTAGCTTCTCATGCCGGATGGGATTATCGGCGACAAACCAAAGCAGATAAGGGTTCTTGAAATACCCTTCTGTTGGGAAATCCAGGCGCTTATTAACTAATTGAGGATTTGTTTCCAGCAAAAGTCTCAGTAAAGACAGATTACCGGTATCAATGGCTTCGACTGCGTCACGAAACAGGGGATCAGTAATTTCTGAATTGTCCATGTGTTGCGGGATTTTGTTGAACTTGCCAAGCGGGCTTTGGTTTATTGAATGGCCTGTGATATTTTCCAGTACTTGATGAATTGCTTAAAACCATTTCTGACCTTCAATGGAGCATTTGATAAGGCTTTAGCTAAGTCCATCCCGGTTACATCGATATCACGCTCTTCCAGCACTGCTGCCGCCTGTATTACCACTGCCTCATCATAGTCCGCCAGTTTGCCAATAAATATATTGATGTCTTTATTTGACGAATCCCATATCGCCCTCGCATAGTCGTAAGCACAGGTGAAATGCCCATCCCGATCTGCGTCTATCCTCACGGCGCCGGTTATCCCAAGCAACTTTGGGTGGACATCGGGAGATTTATGCTCATAAGGTCTTACGATGGGCCAGAAAGGAACATGCGTAGCAGGACCTTCCGCCACAGCAACAAGAAATACATCATGAGCAGGCTTTTTAATTATCCATTTTCCCTGCCATTTGCGTCCGCCGGTTGCATTCGGCGGAATAAGTGCTTCGCGGATCTTTTGCCCGTTTGCATAAAGCGTAATCCGGTTGGCCCTCACCCAGCTGGGGCCAAAGACCTTTATCGAAATATGCAAATTTCCTGATGCAGGCACCAGATCTCCCGCGCCATATAAACTATCAACCACGATTTCAGTGAGCAGGCCAAAACTCACCGAAACCTTTCCTTCTGCAAAATTTTTGATTATCTCCGCGACATTGACCCGCGAAGGATTTGTTTCCGAATTCCGGATATAGGTCCTGGCCTGCCCTACCAGGAAACGACTAACCTCATGCGAATCGCTGGATCCGACCGGCGCGAGCAGAAAGCCACGGTTCAGCATGGCCATCCAGTCAAAATACAATTGCGTTGGGTCCGTTTGCTGAGAACCTGAGTTCATCACTTCCATGGCATTTGCCGGTAAGGCCCAGCCCCGGAGCCCTTTGCCGGCAACGGCGATATGCCCTTTATCGTCAAAAGGCCGGAATCCATTGTGCTCATCGCGGGCATGGTTCAGGACGACCACTTTAACGCTGTCTGTCTTTCTGATGTTCGCGGACAATTCATTCCAGTCTTTTACATGATAGTCGGTCACCGCCGCGGTGGAAGATACCGGGAACACATTAAAGTGCCCGACGGCTGTGGTGACTTCATTACCGGTCACCGGGGTGAACCATCCATCCATGCTCATTTTTTTAACGATGGTATCGATATTGACGGCAGTATTGTGGTCCGTCATGACCGGGAGCCTGAGTCCCTCTCCGGCAATCGTGAGCACGCGATCCCTGACCGTCGCATCACCATGACCGGAATAAGTCAGCGTGTGAATATGCGGGTCGCAGCTGATCCATCCCGTTGCAGGAACCTCGTGGCGGATGGACAGGGTCTTTTGAATAAGGTCTCCAGATTTTACGTTGATGAATATTGAATCGGCGCCGTACTCAAATCCACGGCTTGCATATATTTTGTAAGAACCTGCGGGCAGGCTAAACGAAGCATGTCCATTGCCGGTATAGACAATACCGGTTCTCGCGGTAAGATGATCTTCATTTAAAATAGCGACCGGTTGAAGCGATCCATGCTGATCCACGATTGTGATCCGTGATGGAAGAAAGCCATCGGTATTCGCATCCCTGACGCTTACCTCAACTTTTGACTCGCCGAGCAGTTGGTCAATAGCTTGTCTTATGAGGAGAAGCTGGCCGATCAGGATATCATCTGAATTCTGATCCTTTGCTATTTTCACGGCGATGCGCAGGGTATTGTCCTTTTTTCTAAATATTCCCGGGGGAATTTCAAAATAATCGATCATGTCTTTCTCATCGAGCGTTAGATTCCCCA
>DATHGW010000171.1:0-5387 GCA_035317445.1 Puia sp. | reverse complement strand
CGACCCTTTCCTGAGGATTAGCCAGGTTTTGCACGCCAAGATTAACCCGGTAAGGGAAATCATATTTCAGTTTGCCCGAAAGAAAATAAGACTTATCAGCCTTGAACGTGAGCAAACCATTGTCCTTATTGATCTTCAGGCCGACAGGAGAATTTTTAAGAAACCAGAAATAGTGCGCCGGGTCCTTGTTGATCTCAAGCGCGTAAGATAAGGTGGAGTCGACATGCAGGGTAAAATACGGATTCAGATTGCGAATCCTGAGGCTCGTATCTTCTGCTTTTTTTGCTGTATCCAGCGACATCGGGATACGGAAAACAGGGTCCTGTGAAAAACAAAGGATGCCAGTGGCCATCCCAAACAATGTCAACACGATTTTCCTTGCTTTTTTTATCAAACCGGATCGTTTTATCATGGCTGCGCGAAATTAAAAAAATATGCCTGTATTTGACCAGGTTATCCAAACAAAAAATCCCCGCTAAGAATAGCGGGGATTTAAACCAAAACCAACTGCTTACCCCATCTGAATGAGATTCAGGGGGCTTAAGAACAGATTTTAGCGAAAAGCAGCTTAGTCAATATTGATATTGATCTGCTTGTTGGCTTCCTTCGCTTCTGCTTTTTTGGGCAGCAATAATTTCAACAGACCATTTTCGTATTTAGCCTGTATTTTAGCGGCATCCACTGTTTCATCTAGATTAAAACTGCGCGAAAAGCTCTTGTAAGAAAACTCCCTGCGAACGGTTTTGTAGTCGTCTGATTTGGTTTCTTCCTTCTTTTCAAAAGAAACGGTCAGCAAACCCTGTTCAGCACTTACCTTGAAGTCTTCCTTATTTCTTCCGGGAACACTTAATTCCACATGGAAGGCATCGGGCGTTTCATGGATATTAACAGGGGGAAAACCAGCATAGAGTTCATTCCAGGTTTTTCCTAAAGGCAATTCCTGAAAGAATTCATCAAACAGGTTGGCAAATGGCCTGCGTACGGCGTTGTTGTTAACTTTTACGAGTGTCATAAGAATTCTTATTTTGATTAATAAATTTGTTTGCTGGGAGTAAAATGTCAAATGACGTACCACGCCCTCAATACCGCAATTCCGACATTTTTCAAGTGATTGGCACGACATAATAGCATTATAATAGCCCGTTTTCTGCCATAAATTCAGCAAGAGTCCTTAGAATCTTGTTGAACTTTTTAACTAGTTTTGCGTTCTAATTAAAACCCATTTAAACAATATGTACCCAGCACAGCTTATACTACCGATGAAAGAAGAGCTTACGGAAAGCGGATTTGCCGAACTACTCACAGCCGACGAAGTCAATACCCAGCTTAAACAGGAGGGAACGACCCTGGTGATGGTCAATTCTGTCTGTGGATGTTCAGCGGGAACGGCCAGGCCGGGCGTTTTAATGGCGGTAGCCAATACGCCCAAACGGCCGGATCACCTGACGACCAGTTTTGCGGGCTTCGATATTGAGGCCGTAAATAAGATCCGGGAGCACCTGCTGCCTTATCCGCCCTCTTCTCCGGCTATTGCCTTGTTTAAGGACGGACAACTGGTCCACATGATCGAAAGGCACCAGATAGAAGGACGTTCAGCCCAGATGATCGCCCATAACCTGATCGCCGCTTTCGATCAGTACTGTTAAGTTTTTTCTGAGATTTGTTCATAGTTTAGCCCCTCTTGCCGGAGGGGCTTTTATATTAAATGGAGCATGCCTGGGTATTCAATTACAACTCAATTACTTAACAATTAGTTTCATTTTACACAAATATTTTGTCTTGCTTTTCGTTTTATAGGAGCACCCGATGAAATAAAATCCATTCGTATGAAATCCAAATCTACCTCTGCTATTATACGCAGCATCAAGTCAGGCTACAAAAAAGTAGGTTATGCTCAGGCAGCCAATGCCATTGAGCAAAAACTCCAGGAAATCAAGAAAAATTCCAAAGACCGGGAAGGTAAGGAGATCAGCATGGCACTGTTCGGACATCTCGCCTAAAGATGGATTTACATGTGATTCGTTGGATTAGCCATGACCAATAAAGCTCCAGATGATGACTCCAAGAATAAGCAGGCCAATAAGCCATTGAATGGTTCTCAAAACTTTGTCGGCTTTCATAGATAGGATGTCTTAAGGACCCAATAGAATGCAAAAAAAATGCCATTCCATGCCAAATCCTGGCAAAAGTTTATCACAATTCATATGGAAATCTTCAAATGCGTGTGAGGGAAACCGGCTAAGCAACCGTTTCAATTTCCGATTGCTCTCCAAATAATTCCTTGAATCTTTCCCTGACGATTCGCTGGATGTAGGGATCCAGGTTAGAGGAGGAGAAATAGAGCAGTTTTCCCGAGCGAAAAACGCCAAAGCATTGGATGATGGAATGGATATGATCCTGCCTGTTCTTAAAATATTCGCAATAGATGGAGTCGATCTCGACTAAGTATTCAAAAAACTGGTAGTGCGAAGATGCAGACATGAAGGGAGGGGAATTTTCTTCTGAAGTAATCCGATCTTTAAATTATCCTGCAAGTAAATGAAAAAACATGACGGTGAAAAAAATTGTCCCGCTTGACTTCCTACGCATCCTCACGCTGGTGCTGCTGTTGGTGGGGGCCGGGGGCTCGCTCGGTCTGATGCTTCGTAACGGTCGTAACAACAGTTCTATTCTACTGATTGCACTTTTTGGAATTTGGGTACTATCCCCATTTACGGCCCTTATACTGGCCACCGTAATTTCTAAACGTTGGTCTGTTCTTACTCGCGCGACCCTTTATAGCCTGATCTTGATTGTCACAGTGGGTTCCTTGGTTGGTTATAGCGGAGCATGGAGTCCGCCAGGAACGAAACCCGCATTTGTATTCCTGATTATTCCGTTAATTTCCTGGTTTCTTATGGCCATAGTCATGCTGATAGCCAGGTCAAAGTCACGAAGGCTCTCGCGTGGGCGTGACCAGGCCTGAGCTTGAATCTTTGGGCTGCTCCTCATCTTGATTCAATTCTGTTGCAGTGTAATTTTTCTTCTTAGAGCGGGAAATAGCAACAAAGACCCCAGCTGTTATTATTGCTGCTACGCAAAATAAGGCCATCGGTAAGATAAAAAGTGTGATGTTATGTGTCTCGCTATTCTCAATCATTTGCGGCAAGCTAATATGAATTTTTTAATAACGGTATATTACCTCATTTAAGCTCGGTCGTTTCGTAAATTTATCCTTACGAAACTGTAGCAGAGCGGTAGGGTGGTAAAAAAGAAAAAACAAGGGAGGACGCCGTAAGGCGTGAAATTGTATTCCCTATTAAAGAGTAGAGGTATTGATTGTAAGATGACAAAAATATCAGTCAAGATAAGGCTGCACTTCCCTGTGAAGATGCGGCTAAAGGTATTTATAGTAAGAAGAAAAAGGCCCTCAAGTTACTCTCTTCAATTTTGACCTTGACTGCCTAGAAGATTATTTGGATTCATTAAAGAATGATCAGCAGCAACTTTTTCAATAGACCTGATTATTGTTGCGCCATTAAAATTAGCCTCCGCATATACTCGAAACTTACCCGATCCCATATCTTCTATTGTGATTGTTTTTATCGCAGCATTAGTACTGGATACAATAGACTCTCCAATTAACAATGGGGCATAAAATGCCACCAATTTATCTGCGTCTGACTTAGAATATGCTTCAGCCATGACATTATGGATTTCCATAGTAATCTACAAAGAAAATACGCTTTATAGACGAAGTACGCAAAATGTTAGAAACTAATATTAAGTTGGTATCTTTAGGAAATAAAAAAGCCGCTAGGGTGCCAGCCCGTAACGGCAAATACGTTTGATACCTCATAGGTGACGGTATAAAATTAATCATTTAAAACCGTTTTACCATGAGGTTTTTCCCCCTTAATACTATTGATCTACACAGCGTGTTCTAAGTTGCCGAACTCCAAATTAAAAATGACAAAGGATTCGACTATCATAATTAAAATTAATTCAAAAACTACTTGGACATTTAGCACTCAAAAATTCCGCACTATACCAAATTTTTCTAATTCTTATTCAGCAAGGTAATTAACTGCTCTCGTATATATTTTGGTCTAATTATATATCCCCATCGATTAGATGTATCACCGCCAAAA
This sequence comes from Puia sp., assembly GCA_035317445.1. Classification (GTDB taxonomy): domain Bacteria; phylum Bacteroidota; class Bacteroidia; order Chitinophagales; family Chitinophagaceae; genus Puia. Next base: position 1,257 of record DATHGW010000171.1, on the reverse strand, counting down.
CATATCCCACCAAAAGTGATTTTATTTCCGTGACGGAAAAATCCAGGCGCACCGGAATAACCTTTACCAAATTGCCCTATATTATCATAGGAGATAGTGTAATTAATCAAATCCGTATGTTTTGTTTGATCTTGGCCTGGATTTACCCATTTGATGGTATTATTAAAATCACCAAAAAAAGTAACACTACTTTTTACAGATGGTTTTCTAATATATTGCTCCCAATCTGGGGTTGTATCGTTAGACGGATAACCATAAATTATGACTTCATCTGGTACTATTGAAGGCGAATTGGGTAATACCATCTTTTCCAAGGAGTGCAGGTCATATTTAGATTCGATTTTGATTTCATAAAAATATAAATCGCCTCTGTCGTAGCAATGGAACTTAATAATATGAGTTTTTAATGGTAAGACATTTAACGGTTTAAAATCCATATACCGATCATGATCCCGATATAATTTCACATAGAATGTATCAGGATATGATATTTTTTGATTGTAAAGAATAGGATCCCATCCAATGAGAACATGGCATGCGGTGACAAGAAAAATTTTTTTCTTTATTCTTACGAAAAATCCTGTTCCTTGCTCTACTGTTTTGCTGCCTGGATAGGTGGGAGCTACTAAATAATAACAATATTTTCGGAGTGAATCTATGCCAATAAGCTGTTCTGTCGGCTGACAATCAACAGAACTGCATATGAAATAAACGAGTATTAAAGCAATAGGGTTCTTAAAACTCATAAGAAAGTTCATTTTCAAAAGTTACGAACCCTATACCACATAGGGTCTAAGTGTTATTTGTATTCTGTATTCAAATAGAAGCGTGGGCTTTTTTTCTTTTTTCCTCATGCGCCCGAAGGGGCTAGTTAACATAAAATTAAGTTATCAGAAAATCTTCCTTTGTGTCCACTGCGATTTTTATAGGATTTTTTTGAATCATATTATTTCAAACCAAAAAAATCCTATAAAACTCGTAGGGGACAATCTATTTAAGTATTTTTTGATAACTCTATATTATGTTTAAGCTAGCTTGGCCGTTTCGTAAATTTTGTTGTACGAAACGAAGCAGAGCGGTAGGGTGGCAAAAAAGAAAAAAACAAGGGAGGACGCCTGACCTCCCCCCACAAAACCGAAGCAATGTAAATTAGAAAATCGGGGTAATTATTCATAAATTAAATCATGAAAATTGCCCATGAAGAAGTCAAAATTCACCGAAGCGCAAATTGTATTTGCGATTAAACAGTCAGAGTCC
>DATHGW010000170.1:0-3670 GCA_035317445.1 Puia sp. | reverse complement strand
CATCTGCAGGTATAGCGGTGCCGGATTTATCAATCGAAATGATCTTGCCTTTTTGTACGATAAGGACGCCGTCCGGAATGGCCTCGCCCGTAACGGGATAGATCAGGGCCCCCTTAAAGGCAATAGCATGGTCCTGTGCATGCATAGCCGTTATGAAGAGCAGGGAAAAAAAGTGGATTGTCCATTTCTTGCGCATTCGAAAAAGTTTTAGTTGAAAGGGCAGCGCAATATACGAATCCATGGCCATACAGGCCGGGGCATTAACGCAATTTATTCACTCAGGAAATCATAGCCATACTAACTTTAGGTGTAGATGGATTACATCAAAGAATATAAAAGTTTCGTCAATAGTTATTATTTAAGCGAAGGCATTCGCATTACGTTCGGCCTTTCGCTGCCCGCCGTGTTGTTTAGTTATCTTGGTAATCCTTCCGCGGGCATTATCATTTCGCTCGGAGCGAGCTGCGTCATCATGGTCGATAATGCAGGACCCATTCATCACCGGCGCAACGCGATGATGATATGCGATGTACTGATTTTCGTGGTGGCGCTGGTTGTGGGTTATGCCAGCGAGTCGCAGGTACTTCTCGGTCTTTGCATGCTGCTGATCTGTTTTATTTCATCGATGATCGGTGTATTCGGAAGCAGGGCCAGTTCCATCGGACTGGCTGCCATGTTCGTAATGGTATTGAATATCGACCGGGGCAACCAGGGATGGCAGGTGTTGCTCAACGCAGGTTATGTATTTGCGGGAGGAGTCTGGTATACCGTGCTAAGCCTCATGCTATATAGTTTCCGTCCGTACAAATTGGCCCAGCAGGCGTTGGGTGATTGTATAGAGGCAACATCGGAATATCTGAGAACAAGAGCCGCCTTTTATTCCAGGGATGTCGATTATCAAAAGATTTACACCCGTTTGTTAAAGGAACAGGTATCTGTACACGAAAAACAAGACCTGGTGAGGGAGTTGCTTTTTAAAAGCAGGAACATCGTCAAGGACTCCACGCATATTGGCAGGGTGCTTGTCATGATCTTCATTGACGTCGTTGATCTTTTTGAAAGGGTGATGACCTCGCACCAGGACTATCAGGCACTGCACCATGATTTTAAAGAGAGTGATATCCTGCAACAATACCAGGAAGTGCTGCTGACCATTGCAGATGATTTGAGTAATATCGGGATTGCCATCAAAAGCGGAAGTTCTTCGCTTGATACAGGATTTGTTAATCATCGAATTAAGACCCTGAAGGCATCCTTCATCCAATTCCGGGATAAGAATCGCACAGCCGCCAACGTGGAAGGATTCATCAGCCTGCGCAATATCCTCGACAATATCGAGGACATCGGCGACCGGCTGCACATACTGCACAACTACACTACCTATGACCGGCAACTTGCTAAAGCGCCTGACCATCAATATGACTATGAACAATTCACTACACACCAGGATATCGATCCCAGGCTGCTGCTCGACCATTTAAACTTTCAATCGAATACTTTCCGCCATGCCCTGCGGGTCTCTGTCGCCACCCTCGCCGGTTATGTAGTTTCAACATTTTTCCCCTTCGGACATAGCTACTGGATTTTGCTTACCATCATCGTCATTCTTAAACCCGCGTACAGCCTCACCAAAAAAAGGAACTACGATCGTTTGCTTGGCACGATGGCGGGAGCGGTCATTGGGCTGCTGGTCATCTATTTTGTTAAAGAAAGGGACGGCATATTTATTTCCATGATCATCTTTATGATCGGCGCGTATAGTTTTATGCGAACACGTTACCTGGTTTTTGTTTTGCTGATGACACCCTATATCCTGCTCCTATTCTATTTGCTGAACCCTCACGATTTCAAAACGGTGATCATGGATCGGGTGATTGATACAGGAATCGGGTCAGCCATCGCCTTCCTGGCCAATAGCTTTGTCCTCCCTGCATGGGAGCATGAACAGATCTCCGATTACCTTATCAATATTATTTCGGCCAACAGCCGGTATTTCAAAAATGTCTCGGATGCGCTTGCGGGTAAACACCCAAGCCTCACCGAATTCAAGCTTTCACGCAAACAGGCGTTTGTTTCGCTCGCGGAATTGTCTGATGCCTTTAACAGGATGATGGCTGAACCCAAAAGCAGGCAAAAGAATATTCGTGAGCTTAATCAGTTTGTCGTTTTGAATCAAATGTTCACTTCTCATATTGCAACACTTTCTTCCTATACACAAGTCACTCCTGCAGTTTCGCCTTCGGCTAATTATCAGCAAATCGTCAATTCCATTCTGCAGAAATTGGATCAATCGAAGGCCATCCTGGCTCACCAGGCGGTGACGGCGATGCCAGTTGATGCCAAAGAAGGGCTGAGAGTCATCAATGATCAGATAAATGGATTGATAGAACAACGCAAAGCTGAACTCGAGCAAGGTATCACTGAAAGCGAGACCAGGAAAAAATTATCCCGTTTTAAACCGGTGGTGGATCAGTTTAATTTTATTTCGAAAATTGCTGCGGATCTGGAGAAGACCAGTCTGGCATTGGCCGCGATAGTTAAATAATCCTGCATCGCCTAAACTTGCCCCGTGAGCCTATTATTGGGCCCTATGAGCCTATTATTTGAACCCATGAGCCTATTTTTCACACATGGTGAGTCTATTAAATCATGGCAGCCCTGACTGGATTAATCGGATTATACTAGGTCAGTAATTCCATCACTTGGTCTGATTTTTGGGGATAATTATAGTGGGCTTATCAGGAAACCTATAGGAGAAAATGTTGTTCTGACTTGTCCTTAAGACCAGGTTTTTTTCTCAATGTAGTTGCCACTGCTTCCACGAGGGGTCATTCTTAACCCCGGCCATCGGATTTGGTTTAGGTTTCTGATGAGATAAAATCTACACTCTTCCTTCGATGTTCCTTCGATCTTCCTTCGATGTGAATGCTATGAAAACACTCTTTTACCGGGTAAAATCTGGAGTGACTAATTATTTGATCCCAGCATCTCGCGCATCTTCATCACCATCTCGGTCTTCGTGATGGGTATGCCCATGATCTTATTGTAGGGTTTGGCATCGACGAAATATTGGTCGCGGATAATCCTGATGAGCTGGCCATTGTTGATTTCGGGTATCAATACCTGTTCATAATTTTTAATGATCTCACCCAGGTTTTTGGGGAAGGGCCGCACATAACGAAGATGCGCATGCGCCACGGCATATCCTTCATATTGCAGTTCCGACACAGCGCTCTTGATGGCGCCATATGTACTTCCCCAGCCGAGGACAAGGAGTTTTCCTTTTTCGGGACCACTATCGATTTTCTGCAAGGGAATATAGTCAGCGATCCGGTCAACCTTCTCCTGCCTGATCTTGATCATCAGCTGGTGGTTCTCCGGCTCATAACTTACATTGCCCGTAATGTTTTCTTTCTCTAATCCGCCGATCCTGTGCTCCAATCCTGGCGTGCCGGGAATGGCCCAGGGACGTACCCCCTTTTCATCTCTGAGATAGGGTAGAAATTTGGGTTCATCTGCACCCAGTTCTGTTTTAAATTTTACTGTAATGGATGGAAGGTCTTCCGCGTTGGGAAATTTCCAGGGCTCCGCGCCATTGGCAATATACCCATCACTCAACAGGATCACGGGCGTCATATGCTGAACGGCAATGCGCACGGCTTCATAAGCT
>DATHGW010000169.1:0-3147 GCA_035317445.1 Puia sp. | reverse complement strand
ACTCAATAATTTTCTGTTGCCCGTCACCGTGAGCGAAACCTTTCTCAAGGCCATTTTTGAGGCTGCCGAAAAAGATCCCGCGACCGAACTGGAAGTGAGTCTTGAAAACCAAACCATCAGCCTGAACGGAGTAACGGAAGTGTTCAGCATCAATCCCTATAAAAAGACCTGTCTCATCAATGGGTTTGACGATATTGATTATTTACTGAGCATAAAAGAAGAGATCGAACAATTTGAGACAGACCTGAACCCCGAATGGACCTGACCGAAATAAAAATGACTTGACGAATATGAGCAAACCAGAAATAGATATGAACCGCGTGACTGTCAACAAAAACATCGTTGTTATTGAAGGCGACGGCATTGGTCCCGAAGTTACCCGTCAGGCCGTCAAAGTGCTGAACTCCGTCGGTGAAAACTTCGGCCATGAATTTCATTATACCTATTGTCTGATGGGAGCGGATGCCATCGACAAGACGGGCAACCCGCTTCCTGACGAGACCATCGAGGCCTGCCTGAACAGCGATGCCATTTTATTTGGCGCCATCGGTCACCCAAAATATGACAACGATCCCACGGCCAAAGTGAGGCCCGAGCAGGGCTTGCTCAGGCTGAGGAAATCGCTTCAACTGTTTGCCAATATCCGTCCCATCAATACCTATCCTTCCCTGCACCATCTTTCGCCGCTGAAAACAAAAAATATTGAGGGGGTCGACTTTGTCATTTACCGGGAACTAACGGGAGGCATTTATTTCGGCAAAAAAGAAGTGAATGCAGACCATACCCGCGCATCGGATGATTGTGTGTATACCAAGGAAGAAATTGAACAGATTGCGCACCTGGCTTTTAAACAGGCGCAAGTCAGAAGAAAAAAACTAACCCTGGTCGATAAGGCCAATGTACTGGAGACCTCGAGACTCTGGAGGAAAATAGTACAGGAAATGGCACTAACGTACGCGGATGTGGCGGTTGACTTCCTTTTCGTGGACAATGCTGCCATGCAGATTGTCCTCAATCCAAGGCAATTTGACGTTGTCCTCACTGAAAATATGTTTGGCGACATCATCAGTGATGAAGCCAGCGTTATCAGCGGTTCCCTGGGATTATTACCTTCTGCATCTATCGGGAAAGGAGCAGCGCTTTTTGAACCCATTCACGGTTCTTACCCGCAGGCAGCCGGAAAAGACATTGCCAATCCGGTTGGCTCGATCTTATCCGCTGCTATGTTGCTGGACCACCTCTCACTGACCAGGGAGGCCAGTCTCGTGAAAGAAGCCGTTCAATGGACCCTGTCCAATGGTTTTGTAACCAAGGACATAGACCCGGTTAATTTTTATTTCACCACTACGATCGGAGAACTGGTCAGCGATTATGTGGGAGGAAAAATACCTGACGTCAACAGGGCAAATATTGCCCTGAGGAAGTCGACGATCATTTAACAGGCGCATTGCGCAAAAGTTCTTTGTTTTGATTTTGTTTTTTAAACGGCGGTTCGTATATTCGCAGGACAACAAATTTCCATGTTGAAAAGCAGACTATATAATATCATGTCCATTGCCCTCATTATTGTGGTGGTCATTATTATTCCTGCAATTCAAGGAGGTGGTTGTTAACGCGTACAATAGCAATAAGACATAAACGACCCGCCTCCGAAAGAGGCGGGTTTTTTTTGCCTCATACCGACATCAAAAGGTTGGCAGCAAAGCTGCAATAAAACACACAAATGGGAGAGATCAATAAATATTCAAAGACACTTACGCAGGATGAAACACAACCCGCTGCACAGGCGATGTTGTATGGCATTGGACTAACGGACAAGGATCTGAAAAAGGCGCAGGTCGGTATTGCCAGCATGGGCTATGATGGCAATACCTGCAACATGCACTTGAATGATCTTTCCAAAATCATCAAACAAAGTGTCTGGGACAATGACCTGGTGGGATTGATCTTTAATACCATCGGCGTGAGTGATGGCATGAGTATGGGAACGGACGGGATGCGCTATTCACTGGTCAGTCGCGATATTATCGCCGACTCCATCGAAGCAGTCTGTGGCGCCCAATATTATGATGCACTCATTGCAGTGCCTGGATGCGATAAGAACATGCCCGGCTCAATCATGGCTATGGGCCGACTGAATCGCCCCTCGCTAATGTTGTATGGCGGCACGATCGCGCCGGGACATTATAAAGGACAGGACCTGAATATCGTTTCTGCATTTGAGGCGCTCGGCGAAAAAATTGCCGGCAACCTGAGTGAGGGAGATTTCCTGGGCATCGTTCAGCATACCTGCCCGGGAGCCGGCGCCTGCGGGGGTATGTATACAGCCAATACCATGGCCGCTGCCATAGAAGCCATGGGGATGAGCCTGCCCTACTCTTCTTCCAATCCAGCCGTCAGCGTTGAAAAAAGGAAGGAATGCGAAGCCGCCGGAAAAGCGATCCGCCTCTTATTGGAAAAAGACATTAAACCCAAAGACATCATGACACGAAAGGCCTTCGAAAATGCCATAGTCACCGTGATGATCCTTGGAGGAAGCACCAATGCCGTGCTGCACCTGATTGCAATGGCAAAAAGTGTAGACATTAAACTAACTCAGGATGATTTCCAGGCGATCAGCGACAAGATCCCCGTTCTTGCCGACTTCAAGCCCAGCGGAAAATATCTGATGCAGGACCTGCATGAACATGGTGGACTGCCCTCCGTAATGAAATATCTGCTGAAAAATAAATTATTGCATGGCGATTGTCTAACGGTAACGGGCAGCTCCATTGCCGAGAACCTGGCCGCTGTCCCCGACCTGGATTTCGGGAAGCAACAGATCATTTTTCCTTTGGATAAGCCCATCAAAAAGACCGGCCATCTGCAAATCCTCTATGGTAACCTCGCCGAAGGTGGCAGCGTGGCCAAAATCAGTGGCAAGGAGGGAGAACGTTTTGAAGGTCCTGCGAGAGTATTTGATGGCGAGCAAAAACTGATCGCCGGCATTCGGAGCGGGGCGGTGAAGGCAGGCGACGTAGTGGTCATCAAAAATGAAGGACCCAAAGGCGCACCGGGAATGCCCGAAATGCTAAAACCCACATCGGCTATCATTGGCGCCGGTTTGGGTAAATCTGTTGCATTGATCACTGATGGCAGGTTCAGCGG
>DATHGW010000168.1:0-7579 GCA_035317445.1 Puia sp. | reverse complement strand
GAGTGATTTGGATTGATGCTGGCTAAGATCATAACCCAGTTCTTTCATGGATGCGATGGCTTTAGGATTTACTATGCCGCTGGGTTTGCTGCCTGCGCTGAATGGCGCTACCCGGTCACCACCATAAATTCTGGCGAAAGCTTCGCTGATCTGGCTCCGGTTGCTGTTTTCAACACAAACAAAGAGGATTTTCTTTTTGTCGTTCATATAATTTATTGAAGGATTTTGTGAATTCCGATCGCCGCTAAACTACCGGTAACGGGAGCGAAAATATAGATCCATACCTGCCGGTATTCTCCCGAAATGAGGGCTGGTCCCAACGACCGCGCCGGATTCATCGAGGCGCCGGAAATGGGACCTGCAAACATTGCTTCGAGCAAAACGACGGAGCCAATGGCAATGCCTGCGAACAGCCCTTGTTCTTTGGAGCCGGTCGCCACGCTGACAATGACCAGCATTAAAAAAAAGCTGAGTATGCATTCCAGGATAAAGGATTGCCCATTGCTTCCTGATGGAATGCTGGCTCCCAGTAAGACAGAATCCGGGAAAAGGATTTTCAAAACAATACTTGCCGCACAAGCCCCGATGACCTGGCTGACAATGTAAGGCGCGACATCGCGTACGGGAAATTTTCCATTGACAGCAAAAGCGATCGTCACGGCAGGGTTCAGGTGTGCGCCGGATTTTGCTCCAAAAGTATAGATCATGGCCATGACAATCAGTCCGAATGTAACGGCAATGCCTACATGCGTTACGGCACCATGGGTTATTTCGTTGATGACAATGGCGCCGGTGCCACAGAAAACAAGGGCAAAGGTTCCGACAAATTCGGCAAGATATTTTTTCACTTTAAACTATTTCCGTTTAGTCATTGGGATTTTTGATGATAGCGGAAAAAAATAAAATCCGGCGATGCTTGCATCGCCGGAATAAGGATTAGCAGCAGCCCATGTCGGTGATATTGCCGCAACAATCATTGCCGGGCAGGCAACAATTCGGATCTTTCATTTCAGTTTGTTTGTTCTTCATGATCTTACATTTTATAGTGAATAAATAATCAGCAACAATTTTGATCGCTTTTGACTTTTAGTGTTTCAAGCAAGTGGTTGAATGCAGCGGAAAAATGTTCGATGCCAGTCGGATCAAGACAGTAGCAACTCCTGGGGCCGTCGATTGTTCCTTTGATCAGTCCGGCATTTTTTAATTCTTTCAGGTGTTGTGAAATGGTTGATTGAGCGAGGGGGAGCAGTTCCACGATTTTGCCGCAAATGCATTCCTGTTGTTCGGCAAGCAGTTTCAGGATGGCGATCCGGGCAGGATGGGAAAGTGCGTTTGCAAAAACGGCCAGGTCCTGTTCCGGCTGCGAAAATGCTTCTCTTTTATTGATGGCCATGACTAATGTATATCGCAAATATACGATTAAAGGTCATAATGCAAAGACTTCTCTAAAATATACAGGATAACCCTTATAATAGCCATAACTTATTGACCATTAAACCATTCGGAATTAAAAAAAGGCGGAGGAAAACTTGCAGACTATAAATTTTGTGCTATCTTTGCCGCATAGGTGACAAAAAAATAGGTCACCTGTAGAAACAGCTGACCTCTAACGATTGCTTGCCATATGAAAAAAGGTAGTAATTTTTGCCTTTGAGAATACAGTTTTTGCCTGCTGTATCTGAATTCGACCTCTAACGTTTGCTTACCTCACGATTGCCTGCTATTTGATTTTCTCATCTGCTGAATCAAAAATAAGCCGTCTTTTCAACCCGATCAAACCATCTTATTGACGGTTTACTTACGTCAAAAGGGGTTAATTTTTTATTGAACCCTTATTGGCACTGCGTTTCAGCATAATTTCTTTATGATGGCCAACCGTTCTGCGGACATTTTATATCAATTGGTACGTTCTCTTGAAAAGTCAGAAAAAAGACACTTCAAACTATATATCAAGAGAAGTTCGGCGAAAGAGGACCTGAAGATCATTCAACTTTTTGATGCTTTGGACAAACTGCCCGAATATGACGAAAGGCTGCTGTTAAAAAAATTGCCTTTTGTAACCAAGCCTCAACTATCGAATTTAAAAACGCATCTCTATAAACAACTTCTTGCAAGTCTTCGCCTGCTCAAAACTGCTGAGAATACAGATCTGCAGCTGAGCGAGCATTTGGATCATGCGCGCGTCCTATACAATAAGGGTTTGAAATTGCAAAGCCTCAAGATCCTCGAAAGGGCTAAGGAGATAGCCAAATCAAACAGCAAATTCAATTTTCTGGCTCAGGTGATCTCGCTGGAGAAAAAGATCGAAACGCTGCACATTACCAGGAGCAGTTTGGAGAAAACCCAGTTGCTTGCCGAAGAGGCGCTGAACATCAGCGGCCACATCAGCCGGGTGAGCCAGCTATCGAACCTGGCCCTCCTGTTATACCGTTGGTACGTGAAGAATGGCCATGCCCGCAATGAACAGGATAAGGCTAATATCAAGGAATTCTTCAGGAACAATCTTCCAAAGGATGCAGAAATGATCACGGATTTTTATGAACGGCTTTATTTATACCAGAGTTATTCCTGGTATGCGTATATCAGACAGAATTTTTTGGCCTATTACCGGTATAGTCAGAAATGGATCGACCTGTTCGACAAAGAACCGCTGATGATCGCAGTAGAAACGGGCCACTATGTAAAGGGAATGCATAACCTGCTCAATGCGCTCTTTGATCTTCGCCACTACGAAAAATTTGAATACGTGCTCAGGAAATTTGAAGCTTATTCGAAAACGCCGGTCTCGCAACAGCATGATAATTTCCGGATCCACACTTTTATATATATCAATGCTGCGAAGATCAACCAGCACCTGATGCTGGGGACATTCAGGGAAGGATTGGCCATGATCCCCGAGTTGGAAAAGCAGTTGGATGAATATGCCATCTATATTGACAGGCACCGTATCCTGGTCTTTAACTATAAGATTGCCAATCTTTATTTTGGTAGCGGCGACTATGCCACTTCGATCGACTACCTGCAAAAAATTATCCAGGATCATCTCGATTTACGCTATGACCTGCAATGCTATGCCCGGCTGCTGCACCTGATGGCGCATTATGAAATGGGAAATTTTGAGATCATTGAATCCCTGATCAAATCTGTTTACCGGTTCATGGCGAGAATGAAAAACCTGACTGTTGTGGAAGAAGAAATGTTTCGCTTTCTGCGAAAGACTTTTGATATCTCTCCGCGCAAGCTAAAGCCGGAACTCGAAAAATTTCTGTACAAGATCAAACACCTCGAAAAAAATCCTTTTGAAACCAGGTCATTTGCGTACCTGGACATCATATCCTGGTTGGAGAGCAAAGTGCATGAAAAGCCAATGAGCCAGATCATTCATGAGAAATACCTAAAGAGCAGGAGAACGGGGAGGGAAATGAAAAATAAGGAATTGGAAATAAGGAACTAGGAAGTCGATTGCCACCTATTTGATTTTCATTAGCCGTTTCACGGCTGAGTCCAGGGTCTCTTTTTTCTTCGCAAAACAAAAACGAACCACTTTATCATCCTTGCCTGACCGGTAGAAAACGGATACCGGGATGCAGGCCACTCCGTATTCTTTTGTAATGCGGATGGCAAAATCGGCATCCGCTTCATTGCTGATGCGGTCGTATTGGTAAACCTGGAAGTAACTTCCATGACTAGGAAGGGCTGTAAATCTTGTTTGAGTCATTAGGTGCTGGAAATAATCTCTTTTTTCCTGCAAAAAAGGGCCGAGTGACAAATAGGAATCTCTATCCTGCAGAAAACCGGAAAGGCCGACCTGCGAAGGGGAATGGCAACTGAAACAATTAAATTGATGGATTTTCCTGAATTCCTTCATGTGTCCCGGCGACGAAATGCAGTATCCCAATTTCCAACCCGTACAATGGTATATCTTGCCAAATGAAAAACAAACAAAGCTCCTTTCCAGCAAATCGGGATACCGAAGCATCGATTGATGTGGAATCCCATCGAAGATCAGGTGCTCATACACTTCATCCGAAAGGATGAAAATATCCGTGCCTTCTACAATCGACTTTAGGGCCAAAATATCCTCTTCCATCAAAACAGCTCCTGTCGGATTATGCGGTGAATTCAGCATGATCATCCTGGTCCTACCGCTAATTTTTTTCCTTACCTCATCCCAGTCAATTTTATATTCCGGAAATTTAAGGTCGATCAGCACCGGAATCGCGCCATTAACTTCAATATTTGGAATATAACTGTCATACGCGGGTTCAAATACGATGACCTCGTCGCCTGGTCGAAGTACAGCAGTCAGGGCAGTGTAAATGGCATAGGTCCCGCCAGGCGTAATGGTCACCTGATCTTCGGGATTAATAACGGTTTGGTATAACGATTGGATCTTTTCTGCAATGGCAGTCCGCAAGGGCATATAGCCCTGCATCGGAACGTATTGGTTAAACCCATCTTCCATAGCGCGGTCTACCAGCGCAATCAAGGCTTCACTCATGGGAAAATCAGGAAAGCCCTGCCCGAGGTTGATCGCTTTGCGTTCTGCCGCCAGGGAACTCATCACTGTAAAAATGGTCGTTCCAACATTTGGGAGTTTTGACCGGATGTGCAAATCTGCGAATTGAAATGGTTATTAAAAAAGTGGCAGTCCAGCCTGAACTTATCACAACACTGCGGTGGCCTCAATTTCGATCAGGTATCCCGGTTCAATCAGTCCCTTTACTTCAATCATAGAAGTACAGGGACGGATAGATCCAAAAAATTCACCATGGGCCTTTCCATACTCCTCCCATCGTGAAATATCGGTTACGAACATACGCGTTCTGATAACATCTTTTAGTGAACCGCCTGCGCGCTCCAATACTTTTTCAATTTTGCCTATGATGAATTTCGTCTGCTCATAGGCGTTGTCTTTACCGACCAATTGGTTTTGATCGTCTGTTGCCACCGTACCGGTCACTTCTATGAGATTACCGATTCTGACCGCCCTGCTATAGCCTACGATTTCTTCCCATTTTGCACCAGATGAAAAATTCTTTCTTTCCATAGCGCTTTATTTAATATCTATGTTTTCAGGTTTGACTGCTGATTCCCCCGTCAGCCTCAGGTAGACCTGGGCTGCCGTGACGACGTCTTTCTGGCAATACTGCACGATCCTCGGAAGATCTTTTTCTTTCCAGTATACATGGTTCACCATGCTCCCGTCGATGTCATCCTTGGGTGTAGGGATGCCGAGGATATGTGCGAGCAGGTTGAGCGAAGTATAATTTTTGTAGTCGCCGAATTTCCACATATCCATCGTGTCCAAATGCGTTACTTCCCATTTCTTTTTACCACTGATATCGAGTATGGCAGGGATGCCCAGGTTATTGATGATCAGCCTGCGGCAGAGATAAGGGAAGTCAAATTCTTTCCCGTTGTGCGCGCAAAGAAGTTTTTCAGGGCCGGATCCCCATTTGGAGAGTGTATCGCAGAATTGTTGCAGGAGCAGCTTTTCATCCTCGCCGTAAAAAGACTTCAATAGCAATTTCTTGTCTTCCTGGAACCTGGAAATAATGCCACAACTGATGCAAATAATCTTGCCAAATTCGGCATAGATTCCAGCGTGGGAGTAAACCGTTTCGGCCGTCTCTGCAGGTTTATCCTTCAGCAGATAAGTTGCCTTGCGGGTCCACAGTTCCTGCATGTCAGGCGAGAGCTGATCGAAACCCGGCGATTGAGGTACGGTCTCAATATCGAGAAAAAGAATATTATTGAGGTGATAAGGCATAATATCAAAGGTATTGATCCCCGATGTTGCGTTTAACTTCCGCCACATAATCCTTGATCTCCTGTTCTTTGTCTTTTTTGCAGATGAGCAGCACATCATCGGTATCCACGATGATAAAATCATCCAGGCCCTGCAATACAAGGAGTTTTTGTTCAGGTGTATGGACCATGCACCTGGTGGCGTCAATGACAACAACATTTTTTCCAGCAACGGCATTTCCCAGATAATCTTTTTCAAGGTTCTCATATGCGCTGTTCCAGGTTCCCAGGTCGCTCCATCCAAAGGAAGAGGGAATGACGTATACATTATCGGCTTTTTCCATGATGCCGAAATCGATTGAAATATTGGTGCACAATGGATAGATGTGTTCGAGCGCCTTTTTTTCAGCGGGCGTATTGAAGGATTCCTTTTCAGCCACAAACACATCGTACATTTCCGGCAGGTATTTTTCAAAAGCCTGGATGATGTTTTTTACCTGCCAGACAAAAATCCCCGCGTTCCATAAAAAATCCCCGCTGGCGAGAAAAGTCTTGGCGAGCTCAAGATTGGGTTTTTCGGTAAAGGTTTTGACTTTATATACATTATCCGTCACCGATTGCTGCTCTCGCTGGATATAACCATAGCCCGTATTGGGTTGAATGGGTTTAATGCCGAGTGTAATGAAAGCGTTGTGTTTATTGACAAAACTGAGCGCCTCAAGACATACTTTTGTGAAGGCCTTCTTGTCGAGGATCAGGTGATCGGAGGGCGCAACAATGAGCGAAGCCTTTGGGTCTTTCTGCTGTAGCTTAAAGGATATATAGGCAATGCATGGCGCCGTGTTTTTCCGGGATGGTTCGCCCAAAATATTTTCTTCCGGCAGACCCGGTAACTGGGCCTTTACAATTTTCCGGTATTCCTGGGAAGTGACGACATAGATATTCTTCAGCGGAATAAACGATACAAACCTTTCAAAGGTCCATTGGATCAATGTCTGACCCGTATTTAAAATATCCAGGAACTGTTTGGGAAAATCCTGCCTGCTCATTGGCCAAAAACGACTGCCGATTCCGCCGGCCATGATCACTACGTAATTGTGTTCGTTCATGCTAAATTTATAAGTTGATAAGTTGATTGGTTGACTAGTTAATGGAGTAGATTCGTTAGAACTTATCAACCAATCAACTATTCAACTCAAAATATCCCTTCCCTGATCAGGTCATGCAAGTGTACAAAACCGATATAGTGATCTCCATCTGTTATAACGAGCTGGGAAATATCGTGCGTTCGTAAAATATCAAGGGCCTCGACTGCAAGCGCATCTGACTGAATGGTTTTGGGATTGACCGTCATGATGTCTTTGGCTTTCAATCCCGCAGTCGCTTCGCTTTTCTCCAGCATGCGTCTCAAATCCCCATCGGTAATAATTCCCAGTAAATTGTTTTTTTCATCCGTTACCGCCGTTGCACCAAGTCGTTTAGAAGTCATTTCCATGATCACTTCTTTTAATGCGTTGTCGGGTTTTACCCTGGGTCGTTGGTTGTGAATGGCCAGATCCTGTACTTTCAAATATAATCTTTTCCCCAGCGTGCCACCCGGATGATATTTGGCAAAATCGGCGCTGTTGAAGCCCCTCATATCCATCAGCGCCACAGCCAGTGCATCGCCCATCACCATCTGAGCCGTTGTGCTGCTGGTGGGCGCAAGGTTGTTGGGACAGGCTTCCTTTGACACGGTGGTATTCAAAAAAATAGCGCACTGTTTGGCCAGCAGGGATTGTTCATTGCCCACCATACCAATAAGGATATTGCCAAAATTTTTTAACAG
>DATHGW010000167.1:0-2138 GCA_035317445.1 Puia sp. | reverse complement strand
CGGAAACCTTCCTGCATTTGATTTAAATCAGTTGCAATAGTTGGTAACATGTAAATTGAAGTTTACAGTTTAATGGGAATCCAATAGTTATTTTACACGCTCATATATTTTATTGGCATAATTTAATAGACGTATGTAAATTTTGGATTTCCTGGTATCGTGACTATTTAATTGCTATCTCAAACGCCCTAGCCATGATCTCCTGCTCACTCCGGGGAATTCCATAAGTTTTTGCAAGTTCCGGCCAGCCACCGACAGATTGCTGAACCTTTTTTATGATGTTGGTTGATTTTTTGTCGGTGACCCTGAAATACTTTGCCACCGAGCGCACAAGATCAAGGTCAAGGGAGTTGTCAGTTTCAGAAATATTTAAGGTCAGGCCGGTGCCATGGTAAACCGGGTTGACATCATAAGCTGGTGCCAGTATCCATCCCTCAGGTGTCAGGAGAAACCCATGATTGCGAAGATGGTCATCGGTATTTTTTACGGAAATATTGAAAACGATCCGTCGCCAGAGTTCTTCCAGATCGGTATCAACCCTTGCACCATGTTGTATAATGAACGCGGCCAGGTCGAGATAGGAGACGCCATCGTCGCCATCATTGTGGCCAAGCAAGGTCATGGCTGAGGCAAAATGAATCCTCCGGTTCTTATCCGCACGATCAAAACGCCTGGATAGAAAGCTGTGGTGCCTGCTATTGAATTGGATTGCCTTTCCTTCAGCGATATCCAAACCTGCTTTTTTCGCCAGGCTGTTGACCAGCATTTCCCATGCTCCGATATCCGTCTTGTCCTGTCCGCTTGGAAACTTGGCGATCCATAGATGGCCTTTTTCGTCCGTTACCCCTGCTTTGGGTCTTGCCCCGCCAAGTGAAGCACCCGGAGCGATCAGCATATTGATCCATTTAAGTGATTCTTTGTCCGGCAATGTTTCTTTTTCCAGCTGCAGACTCGCAAACTCAAGCTCGCGTTGCGAAGTCCAGGGGGGCGAAGCCATGCTGGTATCATTATGAAGAAATGGGCCGTCTGCATCCAGCTTAAAACGAATTGCTCCCATGCGGTGCGGGTCAAAAACACCAAGCAGATAATCCTCTTCAAAAAGTTTTTTTACTTTTCTGTCTTCAACTTTCGCCAAAGTGGCTTCTCTTCTGTCCATCAATACCCTGCCCCAACGGTCCGGCGAAGAATCCAGGAAAATGCCAAAATTCTTTTTTTCAGTGGAAAGCCATTGTGGCCCCGTATAGAGCTGAAGGTCCGGATCGAGATTTTGCGCGAGCCCGCTTTGCAACCATGCTTTATCATAGGCAAAGGAAAACACTTCCCTGCCTTTGGTGTGAACGACAGATAGTGTGCCCATAAGGGTAGGAGCAGCTAGTTCGGCCCAATCCGCATATACCAGGATATCCATTGCTTATTACTTTTTCTTTGGACCTCGTTGTTTGATTTCTATATCTGCATCCTGCAACCGCCGGCCAAGTTCATCGTCTGCGGCAAGTTTTAACAGGTCTTTTTCGAGTCCAAGCACGAATAAAACCTGCGCATAGGCGCCGATCGCTACACTGGAAACGCCTTTTTCGATCTGCCAAAGCGTAGTTCGGCTGATTCCAGCCCTTTCACATACTTGATCTACGGTAAGTTTACGGCGTAGCCTGGCTAGCTTGAGGTTCTCCCCAAAGTTGGTCAGTAGCTTTGCCAGTTTCGGCACCAGTGTGATTATTCTGTTTTTCATAATGTTCGTTATAGCGAACAAATATAACGTAAAATGTTCGTTATAGCAAACATTATGGAATATTCATTAAAAATTAGGAAAAATAGCATCCAATGGCCAGGGACAACCAAGACCAGTAAAAACAAGTGGAATTAACGCATGCCTGAATGAATAACGCTCATCCCCTAAATTCCACGCTGCTGTATTTTCTCTTTTAGTATGACATAGATTTTGTTGGTTTGTTATCAATTAGATAAGTCAGGAATTGAAAAGGGAATTAAAAATATCACTTTATTGGAAATGCCAGATTATAGGATGGTCTGTCGCTGCACTTTACTGGGGGTATGCCGGTTACCTCAGCGGAGGTTTCAATTTAACATTAGGTGCGGTCAGATTTGTTTTGGATGTGTTCCTTTATATTATGGTTACG
>DATHGW010000166.1:0-6581 GCA_035317445.1 Puia sp. | reverse complement strand
TGTGCGTGGGAACAGGCCAGAAAAAAGAAAAAAAGACAGATACAGGCGAGACGCCGGGCGCGACATCGTTGACCGCAAATAATATGATCTACTTTCATATGCTTGGTTAAATGTATTGAACAAAAGATAGAGAGTTTTTGTGAACTATGGTCAATATTAATTTAAGTATAAGCTTTAATTTGTTTTTAGCTGGTTACTGATTATGGACTATTTTTATTGAATCATCATCAAGCTATAGACTATGGAATCCAGAAGGGAATTTATAAAAAAAGCTTCTTTGTTGTCGGGAAGTGCGGGACTGATGCAGTTTTTACCAGCATCTATCCAGAAAGCCATGGCCATTGACCCTGCAGTAGGCAGCAGTTTTATGGATGCCGAACACATCGTGCTCCTGATGCAGGAAAACCGGTCCTTTGATCACACCTATGGTACGCTCCAGGGCGTACGCGGCTTCAATGATCCCCGGGCCATTTCCCTGCCCAATAAAAATAAAGTGTGGCTTCAATCCAATAAGGAGGGCCAGACCTTCGCGCCTTTCCGTCTCGACATGAAGGGAACCAAGGCTACCTGGATGAGCTCGCTTCCACATTCCTGGGCCAACCAGGTGGATGCGCGAAACCATGGGAAATATGATCAATGGCTCAATGTAAAACATTCCGGGAACGAGGAATATGCAACCATGCCCCTGACCATGGGCTATTATAACAGGGAAGATATTCCCTTCTACTATGCGTTGGCAGATGCGTTTACCGTCTGCGATCAGCATTTCTGTTCCTCGCTTACAGGCACTACACCTAACAGGCTTTATTTCTGGACGGGCACCATCCGCGATCAGCCTAATGGACAATCGCGCGCGAATATATGGAATGACGATGCCGTGTACGATAATATGGTGAGTTGGAAAACTTTTCCGGAGCGCCTGGAAGAAAATGGCGTATCCTGGAAAGTATACCAAAATGAACTGACCGTGGGCGTTGGGTTCCAGGGCGAAGAAGACGCCTGGCTGGCGAATTTCGGCGACAATCCGCTGGAGTATTTTACGCAATACCAGGTAAAGCTCTCTGCAGAATATATTGCAGCCCTGCCAAAAACGATCGAATGGATCAAAGCGGAAATCCCAAAGCAGGCACAGTTACTGCAAAAAGAGTCAGCAACATCCAAAAAGACCGCTGAATTAAAGAGCTATATCGATACCCTGAAAAAATATCTTGATATCTCGATCAACGACCAGCAGATGTACACGAAGGAAAAATATGAACAGCTTTCCCCGGCAGAAAAAAACCTGCACGACAAAGCATTTTCGACTAACCGGAGAGATCCATTCTATCACCAGCTCATCGCACTGAAATACAAGGATGGAAGTGAGGAACGCGAAGTGCAGGTGCCTAAAGGAGATGTGTTGCACCAGTTCAGGGAAGATGTAAACAATGGGCAGTTTCCCACCGTTTCCTGGTTGGTGGCGCCGGAGAATTTTTCCGATCATCCGTCTTCAGCCTGGTACGGGGCCTGGTATATCACTGAGATTATGGATATCCTGACCAAAAATCCTGAGGTCTGGAAAAAAACCATTTTTATTCTTACTTACGACGAGAACGATGGATATTTTGACCATGCGCCTCCGTTTGTCGTTCCGGATCCACATAAAACAGGATCCGGCCTGGTGTCAAAAGGAATTGCTACTGACCTTGAATATGTAGGCATGGCGCAACAGTCTTCATCGCCTGAGCATGCACGTGAAAGTTCTATCGGACTGGGTTTCAGGGTGCCCATGGTGATCGCATCTCCCTGGAGCCGTGGCGGATGGGTTTGTTCGGAAGTATTTGACCATACTTCTTCGCTTCGCTTCCTGGAAAAATTCCTGAGCAAAAAAATGACAAAAAAAATCGAAGAGCCCAATATCAGCGCATGGCGCCGAACGATCTGCGGCGATCTCAGTTCTGCTTTCAGGGCATGGAATGGCGAAAAAATAGCGCTGCCTTCCTTCCTGGAACGTGATTTGTTCATTGAGGGTATTCATAAAGCAAAATTCAAACAGGTTCCTAACAATTTCAAAGCCCTGACACCGGAAGAAATTCAGCTAGCCAATACCCACCCGCATGAATCCCCCTTTATGCCAACACAGGAAAAAGGCATCCGCTCCTCCTGCAGCCTTCCTTACGAATTATATGCCGAGGGAAATCTAAGCGCAGATAAAAAAACATTTGACATCTCTTTCAAGGCCGGCAAAGAAATTTTCGGCGACGCAGCTGCGGGTTCTCCCTTCCAGGTATATGCGCCAGGCCTTTACATGCAGGAAATCTCGCAAACCTGGGCTTATGGTGTAAGCGCGGGAGATGAATTGACCGACAAGTGGAGCATCTTTGGTTTCGACGGCAGTAAGTATCAATTGCAGGTCTATGGTCCAAATGGTTTCTTCCGCGAATTCACCGGCGATCAACACGATCCCCCACTGTTGGTTAGTTGTGGTTATGCGCGGAACAGCCCGCGTGCCAACCGGCTTACCGGCGACATCGAATTGCGTTTGACCAATACCGGTAGTCATCCGGTCATCGTAAATGTTACCGACAATGCCTACCGTGCTAAGCCCTTCCAACTCAGGCTCGATTCCAAAAAAACAGGCGGCAGTGCAATCATTAAGTTGAACAAGAGCTTTGGCTGGTATGATTTCACGGTAACCGTCGGCGGTCAGGAATTGTTTGCAAAGCGATATGCAGGCCGTGTTGAATCAGGGGAGCCAGGGAAAAGCGACCCGCTGATGGGACAGCTTGTGTAAACATTAGAATTGTTTCAGGTAGCTGACCTTGGCAATGATATGGTCTTCTGTTTGTTTCTTTTGCAACGGGTTATCGATAGCTCCATGATTGTAAATAAAATAGAGGTACGACAGGGGCTGGTATTCCCATGAAAAGCGAATATTGTATTTTATGGTATTGTCGATGGAGTTTTTCTGAAACAAACCGCTGAGCTGCAGGCGGGGATTCAGCGCTAGGCGACCCTGGAGGCTGTAGAGATCAACGGTGGTGGTGGTTTTGGCATCGCCGACGCCCATAAAGTGATTTCTGTTGAATCCGCCCAACAGTGAAATATGCGGTATAGGAGCAAACTGCAATTTAATATCGGCCGTGATGAGTTTTCCGTTAAAATAAGATCCCCACCTGTAGTCAACGACCAAATTGAGAATTCGGGAAGGATCTGTGCTAAAATAAATTTCCTGCCTGCTGAAATGGTATTCTCCAATGCCGATGGTCACCCCCAAAGGCTCAAAAGGCTCGGTCAAGTATTGAACAGTGGGCATAATGGAATACCCAAAGAATGCACCACTTTGAAAATTGATCCAGACAGGCCAGACGGGCAAATCGAATTCAACCAACTTGCCGGTAGACGCCTGGAAATAAATTTCCGGTAGGATACCGGGCTCAAAGGCACGAATGATCTTCCTGAATGGCAATTTATTCCCGCGATAATACCAATTGATGCCCGGTGTTGTACTGATCACGTCTTTACGTGAAACAAAACCCATCTCAGGATCGAAATCTTTGGTTACAACAGTTTGGGTCCACCAGAGCTTATAATGATTCGTGGTGTTGAAATATTGCGCAAACCCTGCAAAGCCCTGCTTGTTGGTTTTTGTAGAGAAGGAATGAACGAGTATCGTGTTGAGTGATTGGGATTCCCCAAGTCGAAAAAATCCATCGATCGTGCTTTGTATGTTTGATCCGTTTGGGTTATTCTTCACCGTTACGAGGGCGCCAATGCGGTTTTGTTTTCCGAAATTGCCCGAGACCCTGCCAACGAAAAAATTGGTCGCAGGGATATGACCCGAATCAGCCTGCCTGATCACGATGGCGCCATAATTCAATTTTGATGATCGATACACATATCTTCCTCCTGCAATGATCGGGATGGGATTTCCGCTGGTGTCCAGACCAATGCTCCGGCTGAAGAAGGGCTGAATGCGCATGCTTCCCCCGGAACCATCCGTAAACTGGCCAATGCCGAGTCCGAAGAGCGATGCATTTTCCAGAAAGAACTGTCTTTTTTCCGGAAAAAAAACGGAGAACCTCGTTACATTATTCACCTGCTGATCGGCATCGGCCTGTGCAAAATCGGTATTGATGGTGAGATCCAGTACCGCATTGGAATTAATCGCCCATTTTGCGTCTCCGCCGATCTTGACATTCGTCGCTTCTGGTTTAATGGAGGGATCAAAATTTGTAAAATGATCGTAGGAGCTCAGTACGTATGGCTGAATGCGGATATTAGGTTTTGGAGGAGGAGGTTTCAGGTTCTTAAGCACCCCTGCATAATCCATTCGAAGGGAACTAAAAACCCTCGGGAATTGCGAAAAGGCGGTGATCTCATTGGTCAATCTTCTGTTCCTGTAAATATTAAATCCCCAATTTTGAACAGCGCCCGTCGTTTTGGGGTATCTTAGGGTCTGCCAGGGAAGGGCGATTTCCGCGTACCATCCCGAGTCTGTCCGCGTAGTTCGAACGCGCCAGAGTCCGTCCCAGTCAATGTCATAATACAGGTCATCAAATGATAAAAGGTCGCGTTGAACGCCATAGGCATTTGTTGCGAAAGCCATGGCATTTCTCTTGTCATTGAATCCGTCAAAAGACAGGGTGACCAGATCGTGACGGAGGTAATCAAAATCTCTAAGAAAGTCCGTTGCCCTGATCGCTTTTTTGCCGAGAGAATCTTTTGCAAAAATGCCTACGTATAGGTATTGGCGATTGTACAGAAATTTCACTTCCGTGCCCTGGGTAGCAGGTTTGCCCTGGAAAGGCTCGATCTGGTAGAAATCAGGAGATGGCTGAACCATTTTCCATTCAGGTTCATCGAGTATACCATCCACATGTATGGATGTAGAGATCTCCACGGCAAAAATTTCTTTTTTTACAGAATCGGGCTTGAAAAATTCAGCATCCTGTGCGGACACAATACAGGGGATCAAAAAAAGAGCAAGTGTTAGTTTCTTCATCATGATCAGTTAGCAGTCATTCAGCCAAAAATAATAAGTAAAACCTGGTTTTCTTAATTTTATAAATCAAAATCTTGTCATAAATGAATAAAATGATTTTTTATTCAGCTGTCTTAATCCTCTATGCCTTTCAATCTACATCTTCGAAGGAACGGAGCATTCGTTTCAGCGGGTATGACTGGATGGTTCGAAACAGCAATAACAAGCAAGGCCCCGGGCCAAATTATTTCAACGATCGGTGCGTGTGGATCGATAGTCAGGGTTTTCTTCATTTGGTTATACAAAAAGATACGGCCACTGGAAACTGGCTCAGTGCAGAACTGACCACAAAACAAAGTTTCGGTTTTGGTGCGTATGAATTTTCGGTGGAAGGGGCTATCGACAAATTCGACAAGAACCTGGTTCTTGGGTTGTTCAACTATTCAGGGAATGATGGTTTTGATGAATTGGACATTGAAATTGCGCGCTGGGGAAACGACCGATATCCAAATCTAAATTATACTGTTTGGCCAGCAGAAAAACCTTTCAGGAATTATTCTTATACCAAAGAATTTTCTATCCCGGGTATTAATACTGCCCAGCGCTTTTTCTGGACGAAAGACAGCGTGGTTTTTACCAGTCTGGAAGGTACTGGTCCCGGAAAGCAATCGTTGATCGCCACAAATACCTGCACGAGTCCGCCCAATTCCATCAGTCAGCGTCACATGCCTGTACACATTAATTTCTGGCTTTTCGAAGGGCAGCCGCCAGCTGACGGAAAAACAAAGGAGGTTATTATACGGAGTTTCACATTCAAAGGAAAGTGAATGGAGAATTGGGAAAATTGAACCACTACCCGCCACTCGCAACTCATCATTTAAAATTCACCACATGATACGACCATCGCTCTTCCTCAGCTTCAGTTTACTGATTCAGCTTTCCGCAAATGCCCAGGACATTGTATCGGCGGCAGTGAAATTCACCGGGATGCTGGACTCAAATCAAAAAACAGCAGCGCTTTATCCTTTCGACACCGACGAACGCTATCAATTTCATTATTTTCCAGTGAATGACCGCAAAGGCATTGCCATGGATCAACTAAATTCCCGGCAGAAAGAGGCGGTTATTGACCTGATGAAAACCTGCCTGAATGAACAAACAGTCAGTAAGGCGACCGACATCATGCAACTGGAAGTCTTGCTCAAGGAATTGGAAAAACGAAAAGCTGAGGACCACTTTCGCGATCCGGGGAAGTATTATTTTACCGTATTTGGCCTTCCTGCCAGCAATACCATCTGGGGCTGGCGCCTGGACGGTCATCATGTTTGCTTTAGTTTTTCTGTGCAGAACAGGACACTGGTTTCAGGCACTCCGGGTTTCCTGGGAGCAAATCCCGCCGTGGTTCAGGATGGCGCGCAAAAAGGCAAGGAGATTTTGAAGGATGAAAAAGACCTGGGCTTTGCATTGCTGCACAGCCTTTCGGGAGATCAATTAAAAAAGGCTTTGATCAATGCCACTGCTCCGGGCGATATCCTCACGTACGTGGACAGAAAAGCCATGATCGAACATCCCTCCGGTCTACGCTATGCAGAGATGAATACCGGCCAGCAGCAAAAAT
>DATHGW010000165.1:0-6008 GCA_035317445.1 Puia sp. | reverse complement strand
CATGGCCTCCGCCAGTTTATGCAGACGCGCTTCTGTATAACGCATCGCTGCAGGGCCGTCCCCGTCCTGGCTCCCATAGTTTCCCTGGCCGTCGACCATCAGGTACCGCATGCTCCATTCCTGGGCCATGCGCACCATTGTATCATAAATGGCTTTGTCTCCGTGAGGATGATATTTACCCATCACCTCCCCGACAATGCGCGCCGATTTCTTGTAAGGTTTGTTACTGTGGTTGCCCAACTCATTCATTCCATACAGCACGCGCCGGTGTACGGGTTTGAGCCCGTCGCGCACATCGGGCAATGCCCGGCTAACGATGACCGACATAGAGTAATCTATGTAGGCTGTCTTCATCTGCTCTTCAATATTGACCGGAACAATGCGATTGTTATCCTGTGTTTCCTGCGGGTTTACATTATCTTCCATATGCTGTATTAACTACAATTTGTATGCTTTTTCAGCCCTTTAAGAAAGGCCTGCAAAATTACCATTTTTGAACTGGATAACCTGACGAAAAAGATGTTTTTTGGCCTATTTATTTTAGCCAGGCGCCA
This sequence comes from Puia sp., assembly GCA_035317445.1. Taxonomy (GTDB): domain Bacteria; phylum Bacteroidota; class Bacteroidia; order Chitinophagales; family Chitinophagaceae; genus Puia. The sequence goes on along the minus strand of DATHGW010000165.1, from coordinate 5,454 downwards.
AGCACGGATTCGCCTTCCACTTCCACATAAATATGCTCCTGCAAAGTGGTCGCGACAGACAAACCCACGTAGTCGGGCTTTACGGGAAAAGCCTTGTGCGTCCGCTCGACCAGGATCAACGATTGAATCTTTCTGGGATGAAATTCAAGAAAGGGCTTCAGCGAATAGAGCATTGTTTTGCCGCTGTTCGCCACATCATCGATGACAATGATGACCTTGTCTTCCACGGTGACTTCTTTGCTCAGTGTGACCTGCCTGGGAAATTTCTTGTCAAGGGTGAGCGTGATCAATTCAATACGGAAAGGACTTATCTCCTGCAGTATGCGCTGGATATTCTTTGCGATCACTGTTCCACTCTCCCGCACACCCGCCAGGATCAGTTCAGTCTCCGAAGAATTATTCTCCAATATTTCATAGGCCATGCGCCGCAATTTCTTTTCAATGACGATTTGATTCAATATCAGGACCATGGATGAAAGTTAGCTAAAAATGTAGAATCTAAAATGTAAAATATTAAATGTAAAAGTGAAAAAATCATTCCTTTACTTTTACATTTAATATTTTACATTTTAGATTCTACATTTCCTAACTTAGTCTCTGCTATGCGCGTGCTTCAGGAGATTTTATTCGTGATTGCAGCCGGTATCGCCGTCTGGTTGTTTGCCCAAAAAATAAAGGATATCCGCCGCAATATCCTGCTGGGGAAAAAAGAAGATTACAGCGACCATCCCGCCGAACGCTGGAAGAACCTGTTGCTGCTGGCCCTTGGGCAAAAAAAAATGTTCAAAAATCCCCTGGTGGCGGTCATGCATCTCGTGATCTATGTGGGGTTTATCATCATCAATATTGAAGTGCTCGAAATCGTATTGGATGGCCTGTTCGGCACCCACCGGTTGTTCGCCGCACCGCTCGGCGGCCTGTACAGTTGGCTGATCAATGGATTTGAATTCCTTGCCGTAGGCGTACTAACGGTCTGCATCATCTTCTTATGTAGGAGAAATATCATCAAACTGAAACGCTTTATCAGTCACGACCTGGACGGATGGCCAAGAAGCGATGCCAACTATATCCTGATCACCGAGATTATTCTGATGATCCTGTTCCTGACGATGAATGCAACCGATACCCTGCTCCAGGAGAGGGGCTTCTCACATTATGCGGAGCATCTTACCGGCAATTTTTCCGTTTCACATTTTTTGCACCCTGCGCTGAATGGACTCAGTAATCATCAGCTCGTCGCCCTGGAAAGGACCTGCTGGTGGTTGCATATTCTCGGGATATTTGCTTTCCTGAATTATCTTCCTTATTCCAAGCACCTGCATATCCTGCTTGCTTTCCCCAATGCATATTATACAAGGCTATGGCCGGAAGGGAAAATGACCAATATGCCGCAGATTCAACGGGAAGTATTGTATGCCATGCAGCCCGATATGGTCCCCGCTGAAGCTACGACAGACATGGCCGGTGGGCAAGCGCCTCCGAACAGCTTTGGCGCAAAAGATGTCTTTGACCTGAGCTGGAGAAATTTACTCGACGCCTATTCCTGTACCGAATGCGGACGATGCACTGCGGCTTGTCCCGCCAACCAAACCGGTAAGCTATTGTCTCCACGAAAGATCATGATGGATACCCGTGACCGCCTGGAAGCCGTTGGAAACAATATCAATGAAAACGGACAATTCATTGCCGATGGCAAAACCCTGCTCAAAGATTATATCAGTGTAGAAGAACTGCGCGCCTGCACGACCTGTAATGCCTGCGTGGAAGAATGCCCGGTGAGCATCAGTCCGCTGGAAATTATCCTCGAATTGCGGCGCGCCCTGATCATGGAGGAAAGCAATGCCCCGCCCGAATGGAATAGCATGTTTAGCAATGTCGAAAATAATTTCGCCCCCTGGAAATTCAGTCCCGAAGACAGGGGGGCGTGGAGGGAGGGGAGTTAGTTAATAAGTTGATTAGTTGATAGGTTGAACAGCCTAACTTATCAACTCACTTCACCAGCATCCTATACAACTGAGCCAACGCAGCGATCACGAAAATAACTCCCATGATCTTGTTCAGGGTGCGGTTGCTGGTTTTCATTTTTGTGATGAGCCAGTTGCCTCCATACATGTAAACCACCAGTCCGCTCACGGTACCGACGCCTGCGCCGAATGTGAACCAGTTAAATGAAGCAAAACCGGGGTTCAGCAATTGGATATCCATAAAATAACTGCTCCAGATAAACCAGAAGGGAATTTGTGCCGGGTTCAGCATGCTCATACTGACCCCAAGAAAGAAACGGTTTACATTGTTATTGAGCAGCAGGGCTTTTTTATCGTCTTGTTGCTTTCTTGCGGCCAAAAAACTGAATACTCCCAAGACCAGAAAGATCACTACAGTCAGCCAGCCTAGTACAGCAAAAAAAACTTTATGCTGCATGATCCAGTCCACCCCCGACAATACCAGCCGCAGATAAATAACTTCGATGAGGGCCACGCCCAGACTGTATTTCCATGCGTTGCCGAAGTTCTCCTGTACGGCAATTTGTGTAGCGGTAATGCTCATCGTGCCCAAAGGCAATTGTCCCAAAAAACTCAGGAGCCAACCCAGGAGACAAATGAACAGCAGATGCATGTGCAATGATAGGTTGAATAGTTGACTAGTCAACTATTCAACTACTCCCCATCTCCTCCAGCTTCTCAGCATTCTCCCTGTCTTCACGGAACATGCGAATACCTTCTTTGATCGTGAGATACGGGTGTCCCAGGCGATGATTGCGCCTGCTGATACGCCATAAAATAATCCAATGCCGGATGATCTCTTTCCAGGCAAAAAAAATGGAATGCTTTGGGTCGTAAATATGGGTAGGTTCCGAACCAGCACCATTCGCCTCAATGATAGAAAAATTTTGTCCTCTCTTCAATTCCTCCCAGTCACGATAACGGATGTCGAGTCTGCCGAAATAGAATTCCGGCATCCGTTTGCAAAGAGCGTCTATAGATGCTGTTAAGGTTTCATCGATCAGCGCGGAATCATCCAGGAATTCCGCACCCCGGGCATGATTTCCATACGGGGCAACCACACGCTGTACACCGCGCGGCAAAACAAGGTCAAGCAGTTGTTTATGGCGTTTTTCCAATTCCGGCAATTGCAGGATCGCTCTTTTATTTTGCTGAAGCAATTGCCTGATCGTAGAAATTCCATCACCGTTGGCCCGAAGAAATTCCTTGCGAACGATTCCTGAAAGCCGGCCACTGGCCTCCCCGGGTAAGCGGTAATAAAAAATACCTGTCTCTTTTTCAAAGGGAATGAATTCCTGGATATGAAAATCAACCCTTGCGTTGTCAACATACGCTATCACATGCTGCTCTTCCTTCAAAACCTCGATACCCCTGCCCCTGCTCCCCATATCCGGTTTGCCGATCAGCGGAAATTGCAGATCCTTTGCTCTGAGCAGCATCAAAACCTCAGCAGCTTGCGCGGTAGCAGGAAAAAATACGGTCTTCGGCTGCAGGTCATCCGGAATGAGTTCACTGATTTCTTTTTTGGATTCATTCAGAAAACCTCCATTCCTGATCCTTGGATTGGCGGCTGCAAAAAAAAAGAAAGACCGTGCGCGCAAACACAGGAAAAACCAGATTATATAAATGGGGATGTAAATGCTGTTAAAACTCCAGTATTCCCAATGCAATAACCTGATGAAAAAAGGACGGTGAAGCTGACGCTGAAGCCAGTTCATGGTTTCGCTGCAATTGTTTTGGACAATGACATTTCCTGAAGATAGGAGCGGTGATTTTGAACATCCAGGTATTTGAACACAACCGTAGATGCCGAAAGCTGTATGGAACTGACGCTTACGGTATATACCAGCCCATTGCGGTTCATCAAGATGCCATCATGGTGATCTCCATGGCCGTTATAATGATGAAAATCCAAAACATCATCCTGTGAGGGGGCCGGGTTTTCGCCGAGCCACTGGCTGAACCATTGCTGCCGCTTGGCGCTGGCCTTTTCATCGTAGAGCGTGGCAGAGGACCAGATATGAGGAATGGTCGAATCCATCTGGCCAAACTCTTTCCCTGCTCCGTCCCACCGGCATTCAAAAAGTTTATTGTCCGACCAGACGATGGCTGTGAAAGGTTCGATCCCGTCGAGGTGGATTTCCGAAAATCGCTCTGCCGGTGCAGGATGATCTAACATGTCCAGCAATACAAGACCCCTGCTCTTCCTGTAAGGTCCCGATGATTCATGCCGCTGCCTGGCTCCGTTGAGGAGCACAATGGCCTGGCGATTTTCATGAACGCCAAACCAGGTTCCACCGGCCTGCACATCTTTTGGAAAAAGCAGCTTACCTGTAGACAAAGAATAGACAGCGGGGACCATGGCAGGTGGGCGCCCATGCTGCTCATCCCGGTTTGAGGTGATAATAACATTTTCGCCGAGTGGAATATAACTTACTGTGCACATTGATTGCGGTGCTTAATAGTAGATGAAGCCATTCCAAAACTGTCTGATAACGTGATCGAACTTACTTCGGTGATGCCTACACGCATTAAGGCCATATGATGAATGGCATGCTCAAGATTGTAAGCTACTTCGCGATAATAGTTGGTGGATATTTCTAGCACAGCATCTGTATGCTCATCAAAATTGGCCAACAAAAGCAGGTCCTTATTGCTTTTTGGAAGGTTAAGGGATATGTCTTTCAACAAAGCGCAGGCCAATAGCTGGTCGGTTTCTATTTCCTGATCTCTTTTGCGCTGATCGTAGTTGACCAGGCCACACCCATAACCATTTTCCAAACACTGAAACAATTCGATGATATGACGAACATGCTGGCCGATCGTATTATTAAAAAGGCTTTTGCAGGGTTGTTGGTAATGCTGGGGAGACAATCGAATAATCGAATCCGTCAACTGAACAAAAATCGTATTGGCGGACTTTTCTAATTGCATGGCAGCTTTTCTCTTAGTTAAAAGTAAGGTTTTTTGTCAAATTTTCCTGGCAACAACCTCCAGGAATATATCAACATTGTCCGAAAGCGTACTGGAACCACCGATGCCAAAATCCCGCCGGTTTATTTTAAAATCGCCCTTGAATGTAAACCCATCCCCTGAGGGCTCAGCGGCAAAAGGAAATGAGATATCCCTGGTCTTCCCCTTGATCGTCAGTTTACCAAAAAGAACAAAAGTTCCCGCCTTATTGGATGATGTTATTCTGTCAGATACGATGCGGATGACCGGATAGTTTTTGACATCGAAATACGTCTCCTCCCTCAAATGTTCATCACGGTTTTCATTATCCGTATTGATCTTATCTGCATCAAGGGTTACATCAAACCCGGATTCGGCAGGGTTAGTGGGATCGAACCGGATGGTTCCCTTGAGACCCGTAAAGGAACCGGCCGTGTTGAAGCCAAAATTTTTGATGCTGAACTTAACGGAAGACCCTTCGTCCACTGGCTTGTATTGA
>DATHGW010000164.1:0-2570 GCA_035317445.1 Puia sp. | reverse complement strand
TTCTCTCGAAACAACCGCGGGAAAAGCCGACGTGATCCTGAAACCACCGGTGATGGGGGCAGAAGATTTTTCATTTTATGAAGAAAAAGTCCCGGGCTTTTTCTTTTTCCTCGGCGGAATGCCAAAGGGAGGAAACCCGCTGACCGCTCCACCGCATCATACGCCTGACTTCTACATCGATGAAAGCGGGTTTTTATTGGGTGTGAAAGCGTTTTGCCATCTTGTGATGGACTATGCTGCAACAAACGTGAAATAAAAGAATAGCAGCTCGCCAGGTGTGCTGCATCTTAATGAGCAATCTTCGAAAATTCATAAGCGTTGTATTCAATAAAATCCGCAACCTTAACCGTGACCGATTTTACCTTTTGATTTTCCACCTTGAAGGGGAAAACCGCCTTGCTGAATTCAGGATCAGAAAAAATAGCATAGAACCGGTTACCACCCAGCGACTCGAGATTCGCATACATATTCGGGTGATGAGAGAATTTCATGCGCAATCCGCCGTCTTCCAAAACCACCATCATGTTGCCATAGACACCGTTAAAATAATTGCCTGCATAGGACGATAGAGGCAGGGCTGTTTTCAGATGCAGACCTACGGAATCCATCTTTTTTTTATCTGTTGCTGCCAGCCCGTTTAGATAAGCCTCGCCATTTTTCAGGTATACATCACTGTAATTCCTGTAAGGCAATGCCAGGTAGGCGTCCAGGATCTCCCATTTCAGCGCTTCGAAAAGGCCGTTTTGGTCGTTATTTGTCAGGACGATGATGCCCAGTTTTTCTTCGGGAGCCAGGGTAATACTTGTCACAAATCCATTGACGCCCCCGGTGTGCGAAACAATTTTTCTGCCTTCATATTCTTCGAGAAAAAACCCAAGTCCGTATAAGGCAAAATGACCCTCATTGAACATCGGTTTGCCATCGCCGACGATGGTATGGGGTTTCCTGATTTCCCGTATTACAGCAGCTGGGATAACCTCTTTTCCATTAAACATCCCTTCATTCAATTGCATCAGGACCCATTTACTCAGATCATTGGCAGAAGAACTGATGCTTCCTGCGGGAGCCAGGTTATCAATGATGGGGATCGGGATCTTTATTAACTGTCCATCAGCTACTGTATGCGGAAGGGCCTTATTATCCGCCGCGGCCAGCTGACTGCTCAACGCGAGGGACCTGGTCATGCCCAGTGGATTAAATATTCTTTGACGAATAAAATCCTCCCAGGATATGCCGATGGCCTTGGGAATGATCTCTCCTGCAGTTAAAAAAGCGGCATTTGTGTATCCATACCTGGTGCGGAAAGGGTATTCGGCTTTGATATGTCCCATTTTCTCGATCACCTCTTTGCGGCTGAGGTTGCTCGTCCAGTAAGTAAAGTCACCCTGGAAAGTTTGAAACCCGAGGCGGTGACAAAGCAGGTCCCGGATGATGGCCTGCTGTCCGGCAGCTTTATTTTCCAGTTTAAATTCCGGGATCCATTTGGTCACCTTGTCATCCAGCGACAATTTCTTTTCATAGTCTAAAAGCGCCAGCGAAGTCGCCGTGAAGGCCTTTGTGTTGGAGCCAATCATGAACAGCGTATTTTCGTCCACCTTATCATTCCCATCCATTGCTTTTGTACCATATCCTTTCATGAGCACTACCTGGCCGTCTTTCACAATACAGACAGCAAGGCCGGGAATCTTCCAGCTTTTCATAGACCTTTCCACGTAGACATCGAGACTGTCTTTAACAAATGAAGGAACCTGCGCCATAATACATTGTGCTGAAGCCAACGCAAGGAAAAAAAGAATTTGCTTTTTTTTCATATCGGTAACTTAAAGTTCTTTTTGCAAATGATCGGTATCGGGCATTAATTGACAACGGCCTGATATACCATTACTTTGAATTTTTCGTGAATATCTCCATGACTGTTGGGGTATAGCTGCAGGAAGAGTTGAGCCACTATTTTTTCTTCGGGATCAATCCAATAAGACGAGCTGAACATGCCACCCCAGTCGAAGGTTCCGGTCGGAACAGGCGATTGGGCGCTGCCCTTTTCCGTGACGATCCCGAAACCCAGGCCGAATTTATTATCCCCGACACTGAGGTCGCCGATCTGGTTCATCGTCATCATGCGTACAGTGTTCCTGCTCAACAGTCTTTTGCCATTGTATTCACCGCCATTCAGCATCATCTGCATAAAAATCGCATAGTCGTATGCGGTAGATGACAGGCCGCCGCCGCCGGAGAAATAAGTGCCTTTCATGGCAGGATAATCGCGGTAAAAGTCGCCGTTGATGCTGCTGTGTTCCAGGGCCTTTACAATATGGCCAGTGGAATCTTCGGTATAGAGGTTTGCGAGCCGCTTGTATTTTTCGGTGGGCAGGTAGAAATAAGTGTCCTTCATGCCCAGTGGATCAAAAATATTTTTTCTCAGGAATTGGTCGAAGGGCATGCCTGAAATCACTTCCACCAGGTAGCCCAGTACGTCGTCATTGAGTCCATAGGTCCATTTTTCGCCGGGTTGATGAAAAATGGGTAAGGCCCCGAGTATTTTTATTTTATCGGCCAGGACAATATTATCC
>DATHGW010000163.1:0-2899 GCA_035317445.1 Puia sp. | reverse complement strand
ACCGATCCATCTGTACTGCATCCGCTGACACCCGTAGCGGATTCATCCGCCATAAAAAGAATGAATTGCCCAAAAAACAAAGTTCCGAATCCTTTAACAGGTGTTCCATGTGACAGCCATCCGTCCACAAATGCATTGAGCAGATCCTCGATCTGTAGCGCTTCAGGCAGGGTAAACAAACGATTGCTTTGATAAACCCAAACGCGAGAATCCGCGTGAAAATCTGCCGGCAATAATTCTTTATAGTGAAGGTCCATGATACAAAATTACGCAATTGTCCAATACGCCAGGTCGGATTGATTATTCATCCGCGAGGCTTGCAGCGACCAGTTCAGCCACATCCATTACTTTGACCTCGTCTTCTTTTTCTTCGTGTTTCACGCCATCCGTAAGCATCGTATTACAAAAAGGACAGGCCGAAGCAATGACCCCGGCGCCTGTTTCAACGGCTTCATGTGTTCTTTCAAAATTCACCCTTGTCGTCCCCTTTTCTTCCTCTTTGAACATTTGTGCGCCGCCGGCCCCGCAACAAAGGCCTTTGCTGCGGCATCTTTTCATTTCCACCAGTTCCGCATCCAGGGCTTCCAGCACTTTCCGGGGCGCTTCATATATGCCGTTGGCGCGGCCGAGGTAACAACTATCGTGGTAGGTTATGCGCTTCCCTTTAAATGGTCCACCCTCCCTGAGCCTGATCCTTCCTTCATCAATGAGCTGTTGCAAAAAACTGGTATGATGGATCACATCATAATGGCCGCCCAGGTCAGCATATTCATTTTTCAAAATATTAAAGCAGTGCGGGCAGGCCGTGACTATTTTTTTAATGCTGTAACGATTTAAAACCTGGATGTTCTGGTATGCCATCATCTGGAACATGAACTCGTTTCCCGCCCTACGTGCCGGATCGCCCGTGCAGGATTCCTCCTTACCTAGGATGGCGAACTTAATTCCTACGCGGTTCAGGATGGTCGCAAAGGCCCTGGTGATTTTTTGCGCCCGCTGATCAAAACTCCCCGAGCAGCCTACCCAAAAAAGAATTTCAGGAGACTCGCCACCGGCGGCCAGTTCTGCCATGGTTGGTACCTGCATGCCTGTCAATTTTGTCCAAATCTAGTCAGGATTTACAGGATTTTAGAATTAACGGGATTTTTTTTAAACTTATTTTTCCCACTCACTATTTTCTGTTTTCTACTCCCTTCTATTCTGTAACTTTAATTTTATTTAATAATTTGTAATCTATGGCTGTTGATGAAAAGATGCTGCTGATCAGGAACTATGATTTATGGTGCAACCTGTCAGATGCGGAATATGATGAATTGAATATCGAACACCGTTTCATCGAAGTGCCCAAGGGAGAATATATTTATTTTGAGGCGTATAACCACAACAAGATTTATTTTCTGAAAGAGGGCTATATTAAAATCGGATATATCGATGACGCAGGCAATGAAAAAATAAAAGAGATCATCCAGAAGGGGGAATTGTTCGGCCAGTTTACATTGGAAAGAAGTAATCTTCGCGGTGAATTTGCACAGGCCTACAAAGACAAAGTGAGCCTCTGTGCTTTCACTATCGATGATTTTGAAAAAATACTTAAGAAAAGACCCGACCTCGCCTTGAAATACAGCAAACAGGTTGGAGCAAAACTACGGCATATCGAAAACCGCCTCGTCAACCTGCTCAATAAAGATGTGAAAACCCGCCTGATTCATTTTCTATGGCAGCTGGTGGAACAAAAATTGGGAGAAAACCGGCCGGAAGGATTTTGTATTCCCAACTATCTCACCCACGAGGACATTGCGAATTTGATCGGATCAAGCAGGCAGACCGTGACCACCATGATCAATGAGTTGGAACACGAAGGCATACTTTCTTTCGACCGCCAGCAAATATGTTTCCTTGATGTTAAAAAATTACAAAAACGAATTAGTGTCAGCTGATGGACAATCGTGGCGGCATATCCAGGATATTTTTGATCATTAAATACGAATAATATGAAGCATTTGTTCCTGGTTTTGTTTTCATTTGCCTGCATCAGCGGATATAGCCAGGATGCGACGCACAGGATCAGGGAATTCAACCTGGACAACGGCGTAGGAGCCGGTGGTTATGATCCCGTCGCCTATTTCATGCAAAACAAGGCCGTGAAAGGCAATAAGGACCTGTCTGTTTTTCATGAAGGCGTTACCTATTATTTTTCGACAGCCGCCGATAAGGATGAATTCACGAAAAATCCATCCAAATATGAGCCGCAATATGGTGGATGGTGTGCGTACGCCATGGGTAGTGAAGGAACCAAAGTAGAAGTCGACCCCGAAACATTCAAGGTCAAGGATGGAAAATTATTTCTTTTCTATAACAGGTTTTTCAACAACACATTGAAGTCCTGGAACAAAAATGAAGCCACCCTGCACCAACAGGCGGATGCCAACTGGAAAAAATTCTATCACTAACACCATATATTTATTTATGAACTCCAGGAACATCCTGCTATGGATCCTTCGCTTGCTGGCCGCCGGGATCATGCTGCAGACTTTGTATTTTAAATTTACAGCCCATCCCCAATCCGTTCATCTTTTTTCTGCATTAGGTCTGGAACCATGGGGAAGGATCGGTACCGGCGTGCTCGAACTGATTGCCTCCATACTGATCCTGTATCCGCGTACAACGGGATATGGCGCTGTACTGGGGCTTGGGTTGATGACCGGAGCTTTGTTCTTTCACCTCAGCAAACTAGGGATCGTATTTGACGGCGACGCGGTACTTTTTACCTATGCGCTGATTGTCTTTATATGTTGTGCGCTTTTAACTTTCTTTTATAGGAAGGCGTTGCTTAAATTGGTACATCGATAGTCCAATGAGAAATTAATTGACATGAAACATTTTATCGCCTTCATTTTGC
>DATHGW010000162.1:0-3219 GCA_035317445.1 Puia sp. | reverse complement strand
CGTCCGGGAAGACATCACCACTCGCTTGAAGTTATTGCCAAATTTTGCCCGCAGTTCGTCTGCAACAGGCATCGGTAATACGCTTTGAGCACCTTTACCACCGGGCCAGGTCTCCCAGACCTGGGCAATGCGCTGATGGTTTTTAAACAGGCGGTCAAAGGACCGTTCATTATAGATCCAGCAAGCGATCAGCATGGCAACGGCCATGCCATTCGAAAGGCCACCGATATTAATGGAGGCAAAAAGCCTGTTTTTCCGGAGACTGCGCCAGGCAGTTTTGAAATAATTCCTTATCATAGACGATGATATGTTTTATGCATGAGCTGTTCGCACGAGAAAGACAAGTTGCAAGATGATTTGTTGCATGGGAGAAAGGGCTGTTATTCAAATAATATCAAGTTCAATTGTTTACACGACCATTGGTTACTGCGATCACCATGGCAATACCACAGAATTGCAGGCAAATAATAGCGCGTACAATTTCGTTGCCATATCCTTCCGAAGGATTTTGTATCGCGTCCGGCAAATGGAAAAAAAGAAAAAAAAGAAAAAGCGCGGCAGCCAACAGCCATGCAGCCATCTTAATCCAAATTTTGAAAATAATCGCGAAACCCGAGGCAATTAATGCGGCCCCTACAATATACGTCCAGAAAAGGGGCGCTCCCAACCATTTAGGCACCATAGCGGACACATCCGCGGGAAACACAAAATGACTGCAGCCGAATAGAATGATCAGCAGGGAAAAGAAAATTCTGCCGATGGGTATGGGTTTTCGTGAAAACGAACCCGCCATTACAAACGCGCCACCACTATAAGCCAGTGCCTCACCTGCCCCAAACCAGACTTCCAGATGCGTGGCCTTTGTGGGACTTAAGAAAAGAATATATGGCAGGTGACAGGTAATAACCAGCGTAAGAAATAAGAATCCTAAAAAAAGGCATATATTTTTCGCGCTACTCCCGGTTATGAGCATTCCAGAGATGATCAGCACGATTCCGATAAGAATCGGAAATATCATATGGGTATGCGCCCAGGTCGGAAACGGAGGTAAAATCTCGGGGCGAAAATCTCTCAGCATGATTTGATGTATCCCGACGGCGACAAGGCTGAATCCGTATAGTAACCTGCCGATTCGTGTGATAGCTGTCGCGTTCATATCTTAATCGATAAATTTAAATAGTAATGATTATTTCTTTTTGTCAAAGTAATTGGGAGGAAAAATCTCTTGGTGGTATTTGCCGGCAACTGCTTTCAATTTTTCAGCTGCTGCTGCATCCATAACTGGCGGTGGTAAAAATTCTCCATAACCAGCAGGCTGCCCGATTTCTTTAAAAAAATCATCAAGTCCGGAAGCAACAACCATACATAAAATGTGTGCAATTGCAGAAGATTCATTTCTAAAGGAGTGAATGACACCCCCTTTGGGAACACTAACAAATGCTCCTTTTTGAGCTGTATAGGTTTGTGTTTCTGTCCGCACCACAATTTCTCCTTCTATAACATAGAAGGATTCGTGAAAGGCAGCGTGTGCATGAGGCATTGGTCCACCTCCAGGCGGTATCAGCATATCAATTACAGCGAACTCATTTCCGGTTTCTTTGCCAGTGATAAGCAGCCTGTAATTATCCCCTACAACTGATAAAGTCAATCCATCCTGAGGGTTTACTGTTATAACTTTCGTTGGTCTCATTTTTTATTTTTTTGTGGTAGCAGGAGATAAGAATATAAATGTCCGGTTACAAAACTGGTATCCGGGAAAATAGAATCATCTAAGAATTAAATTGCCGAAGATGGTGGTCGGCATGTTTATAAGCCAAATATCCGATTTGTTCTTTTGTCATCTTTCCAAAAAAGGCATGTACGAAGTCAGGGTTTGAAAAATGTGCATATTCCTCCATCATGGCAATCCATTTCTTTTTTTCGGATGCGACATCACCATTTTCTCCTATTCTGTTTACTCTAAGGTCGGGAATAGTGGGTGTATTTCGCCCCAGGGGCTTTTCATCTTTTAGAACATTTTTCAAAGCCATTTTACCAAACAGGCGACCTATAAATGCCTGTTTGTACTTTTTCTTACCAGATACCCACTCTTCCCATAGTGTACAATGTTTCAACATCTGGTAAACATTCATCCTGCCCCATTGAGCATTACTATTTTCGTTCAGCGAATTGATTCTGTTAATCAATTCATCTCTGTTTGTTTTGTCAAATACTGTTTTCATATATCCAATCATTTTTGAAATCACTTGGGCATAACATGCGTGTTGGCAGGATTTTTTACAACAGCTTCATCCGTTCTTCTTCGAGATCGATCAGGTAGAGCTGGTGACGAACGATTTCTTCGTTCAGCGAGGGATCCTGGTTTGCCTGTATGAGAAATGCCCGTTGACTATTGAGCATTTCGAAATACATTTTTTTGGTCTTTTCACTTCGCCAGTCCTCGTCGGGCGTTTTTACTTTCTCCTCCCATTGTTGCAAAAGCTTTTGCACATGCTGATTACCGTTCCATTCACCGTCGAATTTAGTTTTGAGAAAATGAAGGGTGTGTTCTTTCAATCCCTTTCTTATTTTATTGGCAGCGATCTCTTCCGGTTCTAAGTTGAAAGAAGTCATTTCAAATAATTTAGACCGGTTGATGATACGGGGCAGCGTAAGCCCCTGCACCAGCAAGGTAAGCAGGATCACGATGAAGGTGATGAACAAAATGAGATTGCGGTGCGGGAAATTTTGTCCGTTGGCGAGTGTCACGGGAATGGCCAGTGCGGCAGCCAGTGACACTACGCCCCGCATGCCCGTCCAACCCAACAACAATGGAAGTAATAATTGTCGTTTCTTGGATCCGGTGCGTGGCATCACCTTGGGCCGGAAAATTAAGGTTGCCAGCATAGCCGTATATGCGCTGATCATTCTGGCGAGGATCAACACAGCCGTCACCAGCACACCGTATCCGATGGCCGTTCTTAACTGAATTCCTTCCGACCGGATGCCTTCCACGATTTCGGGAAGTTCGAGTCCGATGATCAGAAATACGATCCCATTCAAAATAAAAATAAAAGCCTCCCATACGTTATACCCCATGATGCGGCTGGCGCTGTTCAGAAAAATCAGATTCCGGTTCGACATGTACAGCCCACCCGCCACTACGGCCAGTACACCCGAGCTATGTATTTCTTCACCCACCCAATACAACAGATAGGGCTCGATGATGGTAAAGGCGAT
>DATHGW010000161.1:0-3934 GCA_035317445.1 Puia sp. | reverse complement strand
CAAGGTAATTCCGGGTCGGGGATCTGTTCTCACGGCGCCATTACCGGGAAACAAAGACAGGGGACAGTGTTTTTATTGTGGCCAATGCAACCGGACCTGCAAGATATATGGAGATTTTTCTGCTTCTTCCTGCCTCGTGATCCCGGCCATAAAAACAGGCAATTTGACGGTGGTGACCAATGCACTGGTGAGAGAAATTATTACGGACAGCAACGGACTTGCCACCGGCGTTTCTTATGTAAGCAAAGACGATATGCAGGAATATGCAGTGCGTGCCTCAACGGTAGTGCTCGCTGCGGGAACCTGCGATTCAGCCCGCATCCTGCTCAATTCAAAAACTGCACAACATGCCAACGGACTCAGCAACAGTAGCAATGTCGTGGGTAAATATCTCCATGACAGCACACAAACCGGCGGAGGTGCGGTGCTGCCGCAACTGATGGACCGGCCCAGGTTCAATGAAGATGGCGTGGGCAGCCTGCACATTTACGCTCCCTGGTGGGCCGATAAACAAAAACTTGATTTTCCGAGGGGATATCACCTCGAATTGTTTGGCGGACTGATGATGCCAACTTATGGGGGTTATTTTGGGTTCGAAGGATCTATTGTTCCCTTTATCAATGGCTATATCCCGGATGCCACAGGAAAAATGAAGGCTTCCGGCGGATTTGGAAAATCCCTGAAGGATGATTACCGTCGGTTTTATGGATCCATGGCCCTCGTGGGATGTCATGGTACAGATATCGCCAAGGAAACCAATTACTGCGAGATCGACAACAGCGTGGTCGACAAATATGGTATCCCGGTCCTGCGCTTCCATTATCAATGGGGCGAAGACGAATTGAAGCAGGCGAAACACATGCAGGAAACCGTTCAGTCAGTCATCAAGGCGATGAACGGAATCCCGCTCGTACAGGCGGCGGGTCGGGAAAATAATTTTGGATTGGCTAATCCAGGCAAGGGCATTCATGAAGTCGGTACCGTTCGCATGGGCGATGATCCAAAAAGATCTGTACTGAATAAGTGGGGACAAGCGCATGATTGCAAAAATCTTTTTGTCACTGATGGTTCAGTGTTTGTTCAGCAATCGGAAAAAAATCCCACCTGGACCATTCTTGCATTGTCGATGCGCACGGCGGAATATATTCTTGAACAAAAGCAAAAACAAAATATCTAAGCATGAACCGAAGAGAAAGCTTAAAAGCAATCAGCCTGACGGCATCCGGTGCTTTGCTATTGGATGCCTGTGATCCGAAACCGGATACCGTTACAGCGCCGTTGAAGGCAGAGGGGCCGGGAAGACAAGCTTTTGAAGCGAAGCGTGACCAGCAATTGCTTGCTGAAAAATTCTTTACCGACCATGAAATGGCTACGATTACCGTACTAGTGGATATTATTATTCCAAAAGACGAGAGGAGTGGAAGCGCCACCGAAGCGAAGGTTCCGGGATTCATTGAGTTTATTGTGAAGGATGAACCGGAGCACCAGTTGCCGATGCGTGGAGGATTGCGATGGCTCGATGTTAAATGTCTGAACCTCTACGATAATGATTTCAAAAACTGTGCACCCAAAGACCAGGAATTCATCGTCAATGAGATTGCTTTTCCAACCCTGGCCAAGCCGGAAATGCAGGCCGGAGTAAGTTTCTTCAATAAGATCCGTGATCTGACGGCTATTGGTTTTTTCACGAGTGAGATGGGCATTGATGACCTCGGTTACAAAGGCAATTCACCTACCGTATGGAAGGGTGTGCCCGCAGATGTAATCAAGCGATATGGATTGGAAGGCATTTTGTAACTTGGCCCGAAATGTCATGCTCGTGGAGCAAACAAATACCCTCATCATTGGCGCCAGCATTTCAGGTCTGGCCTCCGCCGTTGCTTTACAGAAACAACATATCGAATACCTCATTATTGAAAAACAAAACCTGGTAGCTGCGCCCTGGCGTAACCATTACGAGCGTCTGCATTTACATACAAGCAAAAGGTTTTCTCATTTGCCGCAGAAAAAATTTGGGAAGGCGATACCCAGGTATCCATCCAGGCAACAGGTGATTGATTACGTAGATCAATATCAAAAAGAATTTAATATCCAACCTGTATTTAATACTGAAGCGATATCGGTAAAGAAACAAGCAGGCTACTGGATTACCGAAACAAACAAGGGCACAATTAAATCAAAATACCTGATCATGGCCACGGGCGCTTATGGTAAACCCAAGCCCGTCCACTTTAAAGGAATGGAAACCTTTCCGGGAAAGATCCTCCACAGTTACGAATACAAAACGGGCAAAGACTTCAAAGGGCAGCATGTGCTGGTGGTCGGTTTTGGCAACTCGGCCTGTGAGATCGCAATTGATCTGTACGAACAGGGCGCATTGGTTTCTATGGCAGTCCGTTCACCAGTCAATGTGATTCCGCGGGATGTGTTGGGTATTCCCGTACTGGAACTGGGTATACTATTGAGCCGGCTTCCACCGCGCGTCGCTGACATCCTCAGCGCCCCTTTGATCAAGTGGATCATCGGCGATATCACCAAACTTGGCCTCAAAAAAAAGCCCTATGGCCCGCTGGAAGAAATTCGGAGGGACGGGAGTGTTCCGTTATTGGACATAGGCACCATTCGGCATATATGGGATGGGCACATAAAAATTTATGACGATATTGACCATATCGCAGGCAATAGTATTCAATTTAAAAGTGGCAAAAGAGAAGCTTTTGATGCCATTATCGCCGGCATCGGCTATTACCGGGATTATTCCGAAATAGTAGAAGTCGATAAGAGGCGTTTCGAGGATTTACAGAGAGGTGTTGATAGACAAAAATGTTTTGGGGAGGATGGTTTGTATTTCTGTGGTTATTGGGTCAGCCCAACAGGCCAGATCCGGGAGATTGCCTCAGACGCAAAGAAAATTGCCAGGCACATTGCAAGGGAAGAGCGCAAAATATGATAATTTCAATCGTAATAGCTCAATAAAAATAAAAAAATGAAATCTTTCAAATCAATCGCCTTTCTTTCGGCCTTTCTTTTTTTAGTAAACCTTCAGTTGGCCTTTTCACAATCTTCAAGGTTCAGCATAAATAAATATGGAAATGACAAGGGTGACAGCCTCAACTACCGGCTGCTGTTTCCCGATTCAGATACCTTGCGAAAATACCCACTCGTGATCTTTTTGCATGGTTCGGGTGAGCGTGGTAGTGACAATGAAGCGCAATTGAAATGGGGCGTGTCGAATTTTGCCACGGACCAGAACATGATGCTGCATCCCGCCATCGTGATTGCACCGCAGTGTCCTGAAAAAATGAGCTGGTCCAATTTCTCAAGAGGTAAAAATACTTCCGACATACGCCTGCAACCTTCGCCGACGAAGCCCATGGAGCTGGTGATCGGACTCATTCATCAGTTGATTAAAACGATGCCGGTGGACAGCAACAGGATCTATATCACCGGGCTCTCGATGGGTGGATTCGGTACCTATGATGCGATTGAGCGATATCCCAATTTATTTGCCGCAGCGGTTCCTGTATGCGGTGGAGGCGATGTATCGAAAGCGCCTTTCATAGCGCATATCCCCATCTGGATCGTTCACGGTGCCGAAGATCCGGCGGTAAATCCCATTTTTTCTCTGGATATGTTGCAGGCATTGACCAAGGCAGGCGCCCATCCTGGCTTTACCCAATATCCGGAAACAGGGCATTTTTCATGGCTTGGCGCTTACAGTGATGCATTGATGATGGAATGGTTATTCAGGCAACATAAATAAGAAGCCGTAACAATTCATTACATTTAGTACCCGCAATGTATAATCCTTTCAATCTTTTAATCAATACAATGATCCTGAACTGGGCTTATTTCCGAAATGGTATAACGATCAACATTGTCCGTCGATATCTGGTTGTGATGATCGCCATCACGACATCATTTTCCTGCAGGA
>DATHGW010000160.1:0-4203 GCA_035317445.1 Puia sp. | reverse complement strand
CACGACCTTAACCAGCTCTTCGGGATCGCCAATCATTGACTCATCAATTTTTGTAATGATATCCCCTTTTTTCAGGCCGGCTTTTTCTGCCGCACTGCCTTTGGTAACCTCTTTGATGATGGCTCCGCCTTCATCCCCCTTATCAGAAGAAACACCCAGGAAGGCTCTTTTGGAGTCATACATTCCCATCATATCTCCGCTTGGTCCAAAAGCTTCCACGCTGTATGGTGAGCGGGGTGCAGTTGCAATACTAATTTGATCGTCAAAATCCCGGTCTCTTTTTTCCCTTTTCCTAATGGAAATATTCTCATCTTCAAAATCATCCACCGGTTTTCCGTTGACGAAAACCTGGCCGTCTTTGATTTCCACCGTTATCTTGCTGTCTTTTGTGCTTTTCCTGCTGATGATGATCTCATCCTGTTCGTCCATGATTTCCTTTTTTTCCTTTGACTTTTCCTTTTCCTGCTGGGCATAGCCGAAAGGTTGAAACAGCAATACCATGGCTGCCAGGCCTGCAATTTTTAAAATGAATTGTTTCATTGTAATGATTTTAAGTGGTCAACTACGTTAAGTTTCGTATATCAAATATAGGAGTTTTTTTGAAATACGAAAATTTTCGGAAATGAAGTGCGGTTTTTAACGTAATGTTTAGTTTTGCCCTAGCGGGGAGTTGATTGGTTAGTACAACTTTTTAATCAACCAGTCAACCTATCAACTAGTCAACTAGTCAACTAATCAACTTCAACACAGCCTCAATCACTCCCTGCAAATTCCCCCCATCCTGGCCACCGGCCGTAGCAAGGGTTTTTTGTCCGCCTCCGCCGCCTTTGATCAGAGGGGCGACTTGTTCTTTGATGATCCTTTGGGCATCCAGGCTCCTGGCTGCCGCAGTTTTTTCATCCAGGGCTATCGCGACCTGCGCCTTACCATCAATAATGGCGGCCAATACGATCAGGTAGTTTTCCAAACCGGGTTTCAATTCGAAACAGAGTTTTTTTAGTGCGTCGGGATGGCTTACCTCAACCTGCTCACCGATGAAATGAATCCCATTCACCAGCCTGACTCTTTGCAAAACCGCCTGCCGGGTGGCCTGCAATTGTTTTGCTTCCAGGGATTCTATTTTCTTTTTCAATTCGCTGTTTTCTGAAGCCAGTACCTCCACGGCCTTGACGATGTCCTTTGAACTTTTAACGGCATCCCTGATCAAAGCAAGGCTCTTGTATTGTTCTTCAATATAGGCTTCAGCAGATTTTCCGCTGACCGCCTCAATGCGCCGGACGCCTGCTGCTACTGCCGATTCGTGCCTGATCTTAAAAAATCCCAGCTCGCCGGTTGCGCCGACATGAGTGCCACCACACAATTCTACTGAAAAGGCCGGCTCAATAATAACCACCCGTACGCGGTCGCCGTATTTTTCGCCAAACAAGGCCATGGCACCAAGTTTCAGCGCATCCACCTTTGTCATTTCCCTAACGACTACGGGAATGTTTTCGCGGATTTTTTCATTCACGATGCTTTCAACCTGTGCGATCTCTGCTTCGCTGACTTTTGCAAAATGAGCAAAGTCAAAACGCAGGTGTTCTTCATTTACCAGTGAGCCCTTTTGCGCCACATGGGTTCCGAGCACCTTTCTCAGTGCGGCATGCAACAGGTGCGTGGCAGAATGATGCACTTCGGTATTTTTTCTTTTGTTCGGGTCTACGATGGCCATTACATCACGGAGCAGATCCGCCGGCAATTTATCCGTGACATGTATGATCAGGTCATGTTCTTTTTTTGTATCCATTACTTCAACGGGCTCATCTCCGAAAATCAGCTTTCCCGTATCGCCTACCTGTCCGCCGCTTTCTGCGTAGAAGGGAGTTGCCTCCAACACCATTTGATAAGCTTCTTTTCCCCTGGCCTTGACCTTTCTGTATTTGGCCAGCCTGGTCCGGATGTCGAGTGAATCATACCCTACAAATTCTGTCAAAGGGTTTTCCTTCAGTACGATCCAATCTTCAGTATCGATGGCCGTTGCCGCGCGGGATCGTTGTTTTTGCTTTTCCAGCTCCTGTTCAAATCCGGTTTCATCCACCTCTAATTTATTTTCGAGTGCGATCAGGCGGGTCAGGTCCAGTGGAAATCCATAAGTGTCAAACAATTCAAATGCGTCCCTCCCCGGGATGATTTTGCTGCTGCCTGGCGACTTGATAATATCATCGATTCTTTTTAGTCCCTTATCAAGTGTTCTGAGGAATCCTTCCTCTTCTTCTTTCACTACTTTGCTCACAAACCCAGCCTGCTTTTGCAATTCAGGAAAAACGGCTTCAAATTGTGTTGCGATCAAAGGGATCAGCTCATACAACAAAGGTTGTTTGTGATCGAGGTAAGAATAATAATATCTTACTGCCCTTCTCAAAATCCTGCGGATGACATAACCAGCACCGGTATTGCCAGGCAACTGGCCATCGGCAATGGTAAATGCGATGGCGCGTACATGATCCGCAATCACCCTGAATGCAATGTCTTTCCTGCTGCCGGTATTTTCATAGGGTTGACCTGCCAATTTTTCTACTGCAGCAATGGTTCCAGTGAACAGGTCCGTATCGTAGTTGGAATTTTTTTGCTGAATCACCCTGGTAAGTCTTTCCAAGCCCATGCCGGTATCGACATGCTTTGAAGGAAGGCTTTCCAGGCTCCCGTCCTTCAGCCGGTTATACTGAATGAATACAATGTTCCATATCTCGATCACCTGCGGATGATCGGCATTGACCAGGATTCTTGCATCGGTTTTTTTTATTTCATTTTCATCTGATCTTAAATCAACATGAATTTCCGTGCAGGGGCCACAAGGACCCATATCACCCATCTCCCAGAAATTATCTTTTTTGTTTCCCATCAGGATCCGGTTTTCGGGGATCCATTTTTTCCATTCAGCATAGGCTTCTTCATCCTTTGGCAGGTTTTCTTTTGGATCGCCTTCAAAAACGGTTACATACAAACGATCTGGAGGAATCTGGTACACTGCTGTGAGCAATTCCCAGCCCCATGCAATGGCATCCTTCTTGAAATAATCGCCAAAGCTCCAGTTACCCAGCATTTCAAACATCGTATGGTGATAGGTGTCGACTCCCACTTCTTCCAGGTCATTGTGTTTTCCGCTGACGCGCAAACATTTCTGCGTATCGGTTACCCGAAGATGTGGGGATATTTTATTGCCGAGAAAATAATCTTTGAACTGGTTCATGCCGGCATTGGTAAACAATAAACTCGGATCATTTTTCACAACAATCGGTGCCGAAGGAACGATCTCATGTCCTTTCGACTGGAAGAATTCCAGGAATTTTTTCCGTATTGCTGCACTCGACATCATAAACGGTCTAATTGTTGGTTGTTATTTGATTACGTAAGTTTATATTTGTAACAAGGCATGTAAAAGTCGTGCAAAGGTATAGCAATTCAGCCTTTTGACGAGACTTGCATCATGAAAAAGATCAAGTATTATTATAATACCAATACGCTCCGATATGAAAAACTGGAGACGCCGTTGCGGGTGACCCTCCTTCGCGTGCTCGGCTTCTTATCTGCAGCTATCGTTACTGCGCTCATCCTTGTTTCCCTTGCATATAAATATTTCCCATCGGCCAATGAGAAGCGGCTTATGCAAACCAACGAAGCGCTCAAGGATAATTATTTTGTACTGAACGATAAGGTAAAAAAACTGCAGGAATCCATGGGCAACCTGGAGAAAAGAGACAATGATGTGTACCGTGCCATCTTCGAAGCGAATCCCATACCCGACAGTGCAAGAGCCAAGGCCATGGCCCAGGAACAGGAGATCAAGCTGGTGCAGAGTATGGATCAGGATAACCTCGCCACGTCCATTGCCAATACGCTGAACAACCTGTCCGCCCGCATAGATTACCAGACTAAATCATATCATACGATTGATGGTTTCATTAAAAATAAGGAGCAACTGCTGGCCTGTACTCCGGCCATTCAGCCGGTCAGCAATAAGGACCTGAAACGCATCGCGTCGGGTTTTGGATACCGTATAGACCCTGTTTATAAAACCACGAAATTCCACGCCGGGCTTGATTTTGCGGCTCCCATCGGCACACCGATCTATGCTACGGCCAACGGAACTGTTGACATTGCAGGCAATACGGGCAACGGTTATGGCAACCACGTCGTGATCAATAACGGTTATGGATACGCTAT
>DATHGW010000159.1:0-2974 GCA_035317445.1 Puia sp. | reverse complement strand
CCTGACCAGTTGCGCCAATATCATTCCAACGAGTGGCGGACCGCGCGATTCGCTGCCTCCCAAACTGACGGCCCTTAACCCGGAAAACAACAAGATGCATTTCGATGCCAAACGCATCGTCATCAGTTTTGATGAATTTGTGGAGGTTAAAGACCTCCAGAACAATCTAACGGTATCGCCCGTGCCAAAACAACTACCGATCATAGAATCGAAACTCCGGACAATCACGATCAGATTGAAAGACACGCTTCAACCCAATACCACCTATTCTATCGATTTTGGCAAGGCGATCCGGGATGTCAACGAAGGAAATATTCTAAAAAATTTCACCTACATTTTTTCTACCGGCAACTATATCGATTCCATGCAATTCTTTGGAAAGGTTTTTAGCGCGTCCACGGGGAAAACAGACAGCACCCTGAACGCCATGCTCTATGACGATCTGGATGATTCTGCCGTGATCAAGGCGAGGCCGCGGTATATTGTTCATTTGGACTCGACGGGCAATTTCGCGTTCAGCCACCTTAAACCCGGCACCTATGCGCTGTATGCTTTAAAGGATGAAAGCGGCAGCAGGAAATACCTTTCGAAAAGTCAATTGTTCGCCTTTGCCAATGCTCACGTTGAAGTGAAACCGAACAGTCCCCCGGTCACTTTGTACGCCTATGCCGATACCAGCACGGCTGGTTCCCCGGGTTCAACTAAAACGAAAAAACCGGTAAGCCTGGGTGCACAAGCGGCAACACCCAAAAAGAAAGAAGAAGAAAAGGTCAAGCGGCTGCAATTCGCAACCAATCTGGCCAATGCGCAGTTGGACCTGAAGGCTAACCTGGAATTGGTTTTTCCCACCCGATTGAAATCCTTTGATTCTACCAGGATCCGCCTGACCGATGATAAATTCACCGAAGTTCCCGGAACAAGATTTATAGAAGATTCCACGCAAAAAAAATTGACTGTCCTCAGCAAATGGACGATCGACACCAAATACCACCTGATTGCAGCCAAAGATTTTGCCGAAGATTCCCTGGGTTACAAATTGCTGAAAACAGATACGCTGTCCTTTAAAACCAAGAGCGAAGCGGATTACGGTTCGCTGCGCATTCGTTTTACCAACCTCGATCTGTCTAAAAATCCCGTGCTTCAATTTGTACAAGGTGATGCGATCAAATTTTCACAGCCGTTGACCAGCAGAATTTTTATTGAAAAACTCTTTGTACCCGGTGATTATGATCTGAGGATCTTATTTGACGAGAATAAGAATGGGGTTTGGGATCCCGGAGATTTCTTCATTAAACACCGGCAACCAGAAAAGGTATTGGCCATCAAGAAAAAGTTGACCGTAAAAGCCAATTGGGACAATGAAACGGAGTATGTATTGTGATTTGTCATTCCGACAATACGCATTGATTTCCTTGTCATTCCGACCCCCGCGAAGCGGGGTGGAGGAATCAGCTAAAACAGCAGCTTGGCTTCTCCGCCGATTCCTCCGCCCCGCCCATGGCGGGGGTCGGAATGACAAACTTTCATTAGTATCTTTGCACTATGCAATTTTCTTCTGCACTACTTGAGAATGCCGTCAACGAATTTGCCAAACTCCCGGGTATTGGCAAGAAAACTGCGCTCAGGCTCGTGCTGCACCTGTTAAAGCAGGATCCGGAATCCGTAAAAGTCTTTGGCGAAACGATCATCAGGATGCGCCAGGAAGTCAAATTTTGCCAACGCTGTTACAATGTCGCGGATGCCGATATCTGCTCTATTTGCGCCAATTCGATGCGCAAACAGGAGCTCATTTGCGTGGTGGAAAACATCCGCGATGTGATTGCCATCGAGAGCACACAACAATATAGCGGTACTTACCATGTTTTGGGAGGCATCATTTCCCCGCTTGATGGGGTAGGTCCCGAGCAGCTCAATATCGAATCCCTGATCAACAGGGTGCAAAAAGAAGCCATCCAGGAGCTCATCTTCGCCCTGAACCCAACGATCCAGGGCGATACCACGATCTATTATATTCAGAAAAAACTCCAGGCCTACCCGGTCAGCGTCACCACCATCGCCCGGGGCATTGCCTTCGGCGGCGAGCTGGAATATGCAGACGAAATGACCCTGGCCAGGTCCATCACCAACCGGCTGCCTGTCGAGAACTATGTTTCCAGGCGCTAATCGCCCTATTTTGATTTTAGCCCGGTATTCATTAATTTTGTGCCCGAAACAGGCAGATTTGTTTATTGTTCGGCCTGGGAGCGGTGAAACCCGCTCAGGATGAGAGAAACTGAACTAATAAACGCCAAGGAAGCCACTCAACCATATTCTCTTCCCCAAACGTTTACGGTTCAATTTTGCGAAGTGTTCTACACATGGCCGTTGTAGGTCCATCTGTTAACCACTTACGATTTCGCATAAAATTGGGCACATGAAAGACATAAAACAAGCACTCCAAAAACGCATCCTCATTATCGATGGCGCCATGGGCACTATGATCCAGCGTTATAAACTGTCCGAAGCCGATTACCGGGGCAACCGGTTTAAGGACTGGCCAAGTGACCTGAAAGGCAATAACGATCTTTTATGCCTTACCCGTCCGGAGATCGTCAAAGCCATTCACCTCGAATACCTCGAGGCAGGGGCCGATATCATTGAAACCAACACCTTCAATTCGCAAAGAGTATCCATGGCCGATTACCACATGGAGTCCCTTTCCTATGAGCTCAATGTAGCTGCTGCAGGCGTTGCCCGGGAGGCGATAGACGAATTCATGAAAAAACATGAAAATGAAAAAAAAGAAGCAAAATATGTTGCCGGCGCCATAGGCCCGATGAACAAGACCCTGTCTTTATCCCCCGATGTAAATAATCCCGGGTTCAGGGCTGTAACCTTTGATGAAGTTTCTGATGCTTACTACGAACAAGTGAAGGGCCTTGTCG
Organism: Puia sp.; assembly: GCA_035317445.1. GTDB lineage: Bacteria > Bacteroidota > Bacteroidia > Chitinophagales > Chitinophagaceae > Puia. The sequence goes on along the minus strand of DATHGW010000159.1, from coordinate 50 downwards.
ATGGCGGCGTGGACCTGCTTTTGATCGAAACGATTTTTGACACATTGAAT
>DATHGW010000158.1:0-4454 GCA_035317445.1 Puia sp. | reverse complement strand
GCAGCAGCTTGCACAGTATAGGGTTGGCCGGTAGTTGGGGTTGAAACGCGTTTTCCGCCGCCCGATTTCCTATCCTGCACGTATTGGAGAATATCTTTTTTAGTAACCCTTCCCTCGTTGCCGCTTCCATGCAGCGATTCCAGTTCGGCGAGTGGGATACCTTCATTCGAGGCTATATTTAATACGAGTGGTGAGTAAAACCTGTTGCCCGTTCCGTTTGTAGCAGCGGGAGTATAATTTACAGAAGGCTGCTGGTAGGCCGCAGCAACGGATCCTGTTTGAGTGGCAGGTATTTCTTCCTGCTCCGTATTTTTTGTATCCTGTACTTTTTCTTTTGCTTCCTGGATCTTTTCTTCTCCGGCAGTACGGATCCTCGCGATGACCGCGCCTACAGGAACCACATCATTCACTGCAAACAGGATCTCTTCCAATATGCCTTCCGCCGTTGAAGGCACTTCGCTATCTACCTTATCTGTCGCAATCTCGAGCAGCGTTTCGTCCTGTTTTACATGCTCGCCAGATTGCTTGTTCCATTTCAGGATCGTCGCTTCCATGATGCTTTCGCCCATCTTTGGCATGACCAGGTCAACAAGAGCCATAGTATTAATTTTAATTGAATGCATAACCGCCAGGCAGTTATGGCACAATAAAATAATGTTCAATTTGGGATTTCGGGATATTGGAATTGGATGGACGCTTGTTACTTAGGTGTCAAAGGTAATTATTTCTTACTAATACGCTCTTATACGCCTAAACTGCTCCGGTAAGTATGAATTTTCTCAACAGGTTCAGTCCAAAAGTTGACGTCAGTTCAATATTCCGCTGGCGGTCGAACCTGAAATAGAATTGCTGGGCGACGACTTTTTGAGCATTTCCCACGGCCACCCAAACAGTGCCGACCGGCTTTTCGGCAGTTCCGCCGCCAGGTCCCATAATGCCGGAAGTCCCGATGGCATAATCTGTTTTAAATGCGTCCAGTGCTCCCCTGACCATTTCCCGAACGGTTGCCTCACTCACTGCCCCCGAGCTGGATAATATTTCATGATTGACCTGCAGAATATTTTCTTTGATGTCGTTGCTGTAACTCACCACGCCTCCCTGATAATACCGGCTGGATCCGGGTACCGAGGTAATGAGGTGTGCAATATACCCTCCGGTGCAGCTTTCTGCCGTAGAAAGGGTTTTATTTTTTTCGATGAGAATATTTCCAATCACCTGTTGCATGGAAAGATCTTCGTCAATGACCAGCCACTCGGCGACCAATACCCGCAATTGATCAAATTGTTCGTCGAGTTCCCGCTCCAATTTTTCTTTCTGGTTTCCGCTCGCTGTCAGCCGCAAACGAACCATACCATAGTTGGGAAGGTAAGCCAGTCTGATCGAATCGGGAAGGGCTGATTCAAAAAGCTGAATGTGCTCCGCAATAAAGGATTCGCCGATGCCGGCAACCAGCAGGGTTCTGTGGAGGATCACAGGTAAGGAAAATCGGGTCTTTAGCCTGGGTATTACATCATCCGTCATCATACCTTTCATCTCGTACGGCACACCCGGCATGGAGACAAATATCTTTCCATTTTTCTCGAACCACATGCCGGGAGCCGTGCCGCGCTTGTTTTGGATCACTGTGCTGTTGTCGGGCACTTCCGCCTGTTTCAGGTTTCTTTCGATCATCGGCCTTTTCAGCACCCGCTCAAAAATGTTTTTCACGTTGGCCAGCGCATCCGGATCAACGACCAACTTTCCTCCAAAATATTCGCAAAGCAGGGGTTTTGTGATGTCGTCTGCAGTAGGTCCAAGGCCTCCCGTTATCAGGATGATCTCTGCCGATGCTGCTTCCTGGTTGAGCGTATTCCAGATATTGTCCCAGTGATCACCAACGGCTACACGACGTTTCACCCAGATGCCCGATTTATTTAGTTCCTGCGCCATCCAGGCGCTGTTGGTATCAACGACTTGCCCGATCAACAGTTCGTCGCCGATGGTAATAATAGATGCCTGGATCATATGAAGCTGGTTTTGCCCGAAAAAAGCTAATTTGACCGCAAAGTAATCTCCCGGCATGAAAAAATATTGTTTCGCCTGTTTTTTTCTTCTGTTCATTTATTCGTTGTTTGCACAGTCGCAGCAGGAAAAGCTTCAAAAGGCCATCCGGACACTTGAAACCGATCCCCAAATGAAGCACGCCATTCTGGGTTTTAGTGTGATCGATGGCAAGACCGGGAAGAAAATCTTTGAGCGCAACCCGCAGGTTGGACTCGCACCGGCAAGCTGTCAGAAGCTGTTTATCAGCGCCGCAGCATTTGACCTGCTTGGACAAGAATACCGGTATCCAACCACGGCTGGATATGATGGCAAGATAGCGTCCGATACCCTCCATGGAAATCTGCATATCACAGGATATGGTGATCCTTCGCTGGGCAGTTGGAGATGGAAGGAAACGACAGCCGGCTTCTTTTTTAATGAGCTGATCGCGGCGCTCCGAAAAGCCGGCGTTCGAAATATTACAGGCGATGTTTTTATCGACGAAGCTGCTTTCTCTATGCAGCCTGTTCCAGGCGGATGGATATGGGAAGATATCGGCAATTATTATGGTGCAGGTTCCTGGGGAATCAACTGGCACGAGAATCAATACGACCTGACGCTGAAGGCCGGAAGGCAACTGCAAGATCGGGTTGAAATTGTTTCTGTCGATCCCCCACTTTACGCGACGTTGATCAACGAGCTCAAAACAGGTGCAACGGGTAGCGGAGACAACAGCATCATCTATTTATCTCCTTATTCGGAGTTTGCTTTTGCCCGGGGAACAATACCTGTTGGTGAAACGCATTTTTTGGTCTCGGGTTCCATGCCTTATGCCCCAATTGATTTGGCTCATGCCATGGAAAAAGCATTTGCTGCAAACCGAATCAGCTTGCAGGGAATATTCCATACAGCAATAGAAAAATGGCGCGGGAATACTAAATGGCCATCGGTCGGCGATAGCTTGTTGACCCATTACTCCCCAACCCTGGACAGTCTGAATTACTGGTTCCTGAAAAATAGCATCAACCTCTATGGGGAGGTGTTTGTTAAAACGATCGCTTACGAAAAGGCAGGACTTGGGTCTACAGAACAGGGCGTGGAATTGGTGAAAAATTTTTGGAAGGATCATGACATTGAATCGTCGGCGGTTAACATCATGGATGGCAGCGGCCTCTCGCCGCAGAACCGCGTAACCACCGATGCCCTGGTGAAAGTATTACAATACGCCAAAACGCGCCCCTGGTTCCATAGCTTTTACGCGGCCCTACCCGAAATCAACGGCATGAAAATGAAAAGTGGGTCCATTAGCGGCGCAAGAAGCTATGCCGGGTACCAAAGGTCCAGGAACAACAAGGAATATATTTTTGCGATCATCATCAATAATTATGACGGATCGTCTTCGGCCATAGTAAGAAAAATCTGGTCTTTGCTGGACAGACTAAAATGATCAGGCTATTTTCCGGTCAACCCATCCACGCTGAATTTTCCCGGTCCAACCAACAAAATGAAGCAGAAACCGGTAAAAAATAAAATAGCGTCTTCGAAGCGGCTGATGGGGTTATGTCTTTGATATAAAAAAATGGCAACGGCAAGATCGATGACCAACAGCAAAGCGGCAACGCGCGTAAACAATCCCAATACAAGGAACATCGACGCAAAAACCTCCGCAAAAATGCTCAGGATAAGGGATAACCGGCTGCCGATATGGAACAGGTTGTAAAAACTGTTCTGCCACTCATTGAAATTGGCAATTTTAGGTATACCATGATGGAGACACATCAAAAATCCCAACACACCGCGAAGTAAAAACGTGCCAATATTAAAAGCAGAATCAGAATAAGCAGTGGACAGAAATTTTTTCATTGTTGGTAATTTGGTTCAAATGTAAAGGATTTGAATTTTTGATCGGTCACAACACTAAAGAAATGTTAATCCTGATAGTTATCCACAGGTGTTTGGAACGATGTTTGGTTATGGATAAAATAAGTGGAAACTTTAACGCGTTAAATCATCATTTGGATATTGGATTTAAATGGTTTAAACAAGAACTGTTAATGAAGCGTATCATCATACTGGCCTGGCTTTTTGTGCTTTCTTCTACTTTGTTTGCCCAGCAGACTTTTTTTCTCAATGATCCACAGGCCGCCTTTAAGCAGGCAAAAGAATATTTTCAGAAGGAATACTACAGTCTTGCATACCCGCTTTTCAGGGAGCTCCAATCTGTCCAGCGCGAAGGCGAGGTGACCGAACAATCGGTCAATTCGCAGGAACTCAGATATTATACCCTCGTTTGTGGATTGAAACAGGGAGATTCCGGTGCCGCTGTGGGTGCCCGCCAATTTATCGACCTGGAAAACAACCAGGCCAGGGGTGAAATGATGAGTTTTCACCTGGCCGAGTATTATTTTCGTGAGAAGAACTACAAGGAGGCA
>DATHGW010000157.1:0-5388 GCA_035317445.1 Puia sp. | reverse complement strand
CAAGGCGCTGGCCAGGAACAAGACCGACACAGCCTATCGTTTATTGAAAACCCTGCTGATACAGGATCCGCCGGTATTCAACAATTCATCAGACTACAACAATTTGTTCCAGGACATCGGCGATTCGCTGGCACTGGCCCGCAAGCTCTTCCCTGAATTGCTGCAATTGGCTCCCGTGGATGATTATAAAGACAACATCAGGAGCCTGCTGACCTGGCTGGTCGACAGCAATTACATGAAGGCGCCCGACTACGCTGGTTATTTTGCCAGGTTGCTCTTCGACGCAAAGATCCAGCTTAAAAAGCAGCAGGTAAAAGATGAAAAACAGTTGCAGAAAAAAGCCGATGACAATGACATAGCTGATCATGCAGAATCTCAAGAATCTGATGGGGATGTGCTGGAGGATTATGCCATGCTATTACTTCCCTTTTATGATGAGCAGCAAGCTGTGCCGGAATTTTTTAATAAGTTGCTGAAGAGCAAAGACGCCGTACTGCGGATGCACACGGCCATGCTTTTGCTGCGCACCAATAAACAAGTCGCGGATAGCATTGTTCAATCGCTCGCTGCGTCTGACCAATACAGGAGCCGGCTGTTAAAAAACCTCGAATCCATTCATAGAGAAGATCAATTTCCCGCACGGTATAGAAATCAACTGGATATCACCAGGAGCCAGCTGGCAAGAAATCGCGGAGCAGAGGATTTTTTCGCGATTGAATTTGTTGACAAGGTCATTGCGCAAAGCAAATCCGAAAAAGGCTATGTATACTTTTTCAGGTATAAACTGAATAAGGATGATGACTGGCAAATGGGTATTGGTGGTTTGCAACCCATCAATCTTCACGAGATCAGCAGCAATGATGCATTGGTCAGGCTGACGAATAAGAAAATAAAAAATGGGCAGCCCATCCTTGAACAATTCAATGTTCAGCTCAGGAAGCTATTGTTTTCAAAACACAAAAGCGCCGCATCCTACTATCTCGATAATGACTACTATATGGGGCGGGGGGAAGATGAAGACTGAATTAGTTGACAGATGACAGGTAACAGATGACAGATGACAGTTAACAGTTGACAGAAAAAAAATATTCAACTGATGCCTGTTCACTGTAATCTGTCAACTGTCATCTGTTACCTGTCATCTGTTAACTTTGCTTCCCGGAATAGAATCAATTAGCCTCCGCGTATACTCCGATTTCGGATGGCGATATACCGATTCGGCATCGCCAACCTCTTCTATTCTGCCATGGTTCATGACCATGATCCGGTCACTGATATAACGAACCACGGAAAGATCGTGGGAAATAAAGATGACGGTGAAGCCGAATTCCTTTTTCAGATCGTTGATGAGGTTCAGGACCTGTGCCTGTACACTGACATCAAGAGATGATACCGATTCATCAAAGACAATAAAAGACGGATTCAATGCCAGCGCCCGGGCAATAACGATGCGCTGACGCTGACCACCGGAAAATTCGTGAGGATAGCGATGGAAATGATCCGGCAGCAGGTTTACTTTTTCCAACAACTCAGAGACCTTATTATTGCCTTCCTTTGCTGAATGAACAAGTCCATGAACGCGTAAAGGTTCCATGATGGCCGCTCCGATCGTGAGACGGGGATTCAGCGAAGAATATGGATCCTGGAATACAATCTGGATGTCCTTTCTCAATTTTTTCAGTTCCCGTTCTTTGAGCGCGCCCAGGTCTTTATCATCGAAGATGATTTTTCCTGATGTGGGTTCGATCAGCCTCAGCAAACTGCGCCCAAGCGTCGTTTTTCCGCAACCCGATTCACCCACAAGTCCAAGCGTCTCTCCCCTGAACACGTGAAAACTTACATCCTGAACCGCTTTCAGGAAATGACGAGGTCTTCCCAGTAAGGATTTTTTTGCAGGGAACCAGACACTAAGCTGCTCAACGGTAATCAGGATTTGATTTGAAACAATTGAATCGCGGACAAGGGGATCTTTTTTGCCGGATGGTTGATCGGGCTTTTCGCTATGCGTTGCTAAATAGTCAGCCACTACCGGTAGCCGCTCGCCTTTTCGATGCAGCGCCGGCCGGCAGTTTAGTAAGCCCCTGGTATAAGGATGTTGAGGGTTAGTAAACAATTCATGTACTGTGCCCGATTCTACAATTTTTCCTTTGTACAATACGATCGCACGTTCGGCCACTTCGGCCACTACGCCCAGATCGTGTGTGATGAAGACGACGCCCATATTCTCTTCGCGCTGCAGGGATTTAATCAGTTCCAGGATGGTTTTTTGAACCGTTACATCCAGGGCAGTTGTGGGCTCGTCACAAATCAATAATGCCGGATGGCAGCACATCGCCATGGCGATCATCACCCTTTGTTTTTGACCCCCGCTGAGCTGGTGCGGATATCGCTCAAATATTCGTTCAGGATCGGGCAGTTTTACTTTTGCAAACAACGCCGTGGTTAGTTTTTTTGCTTCGGCCGCGGTGAGTTTTTTGTGCCATTGAATGGCTTCCTGCACCTGGCCGCCACAGGTCAATACCGGGTTCAGCGAGGTCATGGGCTCCTGGAAGATCATGGCTACCTGATTGCCACGAATGCTTTGTATTTCCTGTTTTGAACGTTTCAGCAAATCGATGGGTGCCTTGCCATCAACAGAGAAAAGGATTTCGCCTCCGCTGAGCCTGGCCGGCGGAGTGGGGAGCAATTGAAGAATGGAAAGCGAGGTTACTGATTTGCCCGAACCTGATTCGCCTACAATGGCCAGGGTTTCGCCCCGGTTGACTTCGAGGGAGATGCCTTGCACGGCGCGGACAATATGGTTTCCCATAACAAATTCTATCGAAAGGTCTTTTATCTGCAGAAGAGGTGTCAATGACAATGGGTAATTAAAATCGAAGGTGCCTCACCGTAAGTCCGTTGTTGATCAGCTGTTTTAAAGAATCGATGCCGATCCGCAGGTGTTTGTCTACAAACTCCCCCGTCACCTTTTTATCGCTTTCCTCGGTCTTGACGCCCTCCGGTGTCATCGGCTGGTCGCTGACGAGCAGCAGTGCGCCCGTGGGTATTTTGTTGAAAAAGCCGACTGAAAAAATTGTGGCCGTTTCCATATCGATGGCGTAAGCCCTGATCTTTTTTAAATATTCCTTGAAAGCCTCGTCATGCTCCCACACGCGGCGGTTCGTTGTGTAGACCACGCCGGTCCAATAATCCACCGAGTAATCCCTGATCGTGGTGGAAATGGCCTTTTGCAAAGCGAAGGCGGGCAAAGCGGGTACTTCTGGAGGAAAATAATCGTTTGATGTTCCTTCTCCGCGAATGGCTGCGATAGGGAGGATCAGGTCGCCCAGCTTATTTCTTTTTTTCAGGCCGCCGCATTTTCCCAGAAAAAGAACCGCCTGGGGTTCAATAGCAGTGAGCAGATCCATTACCGTGGCAGCCGTGGGGCTGCCCATCCCGAAATTGATGATGCTGATGTCACCGGCAGTGGCGCATTGCATCGGCCTGTCCAATCCCACGATGCTGACCTGATGCCATTTTGCGAACAGCTCTACATAATTGTCAAAATTGGTCAGCAGAACGTAGCCTCCGAAGTTTTCCAATTGCTCGCCGGTATAACGGGGCAGCCAATTCTTTACGATTTCTTCCTTGCTTTTCACTGTTATAAATTTTATCTTTTCCCTCTATTGCGGCATGATGCTGTAAATTTAATAAATAGTTTTTTGCTCATGATTAAAATCTACTATCCTCCATTTGCTTTCAAGATCAGGGATGAAGAAGATGGTAAAGAATTTATTTTTGATGAATTACGCAGGCAATGGGTGCGCCTGACGCCTGAAGAATGGGTCAGACAAAATTTTATCCAGTATTTATTGCAGGTCAAGCAATATCCCGCCTCTTATATTGCCGTGGAAAGAAAAATGAACCTGGGCGAAATGTCCAAGCGTTTTGATCTGCTCGTATTTGACCGGGCGGCAAAACCATGGCTCATGGTCGAATGCAAGGCCGTTGGAAGACCGCTGGACAAAACCGTTCTGTGGCAAGCCCTGCACTACAATATCGCAATCCCCGTCAAATATCTCGTGATCACCAACGGAGAGCAGTGTTACGGCTATATGAAAGGGGTGATTGATTTTGAGGAAGTGCCGGTGTTGCCGGCATACAGTGAATAAGAAATAAGGAATGAGAAATAAGGAATAAGAAAGTGACTAATAAGTGAATACAATAACACTTCCTTATTCCTTATTTCTTATTCCCTAAGGGAAGATCCCCAATTCAGCATAAGCGGTACCCACTTTATTAATGGCAACCACATAGGCTGCGGTACGCATGTCGGCTATTTTCGGATTTTTTTTCCAGCAATCCATGATCTCGTGCGTGGCGGCGCTCATAGTTTCTTCGAGGCCGCTGTATACCAGATCGATCTCATCGGCTCCGTGCATGATGAATTCTTTTTCCTTGTTGTTCACCGTTTTTCCCGTCAGGCCTTCCAATTGTCCGATGATATGAGCATTCATGTTCTCGGTGAATCTTTTTTCCATTCTTCCATAACGTACATGACTAAGGTTTTTCAGCCATTCAAAATAGGAAACCGTTACGCCGCCTGCATTGAGATACATATCCGGCACGACGAGGGCGCCTTTTTGAATAAACACTTCGTCTGCTTCCGGGGTCAGCGGGCCATTGGCTGCTTCCCCAATTATTTTTGCCTTCACCCTTGGAGCATTTTCTCCATTGATCACGTTCTCCAGTGCAGCAGGGATCAGGATATCGCAATCAAGTTCCAGCGCTTCTCCTGAACTCGCGATGTTGATGGCTCCGGGAAAATTCAATATCGAGCCCGTCTTCTTTCTATGCTGAAAGACTTCTTCTTCATTCAACCCATTCGGATTCGAAATGGCGCCCTCGTATTCGGCCAAAGCAATCACACTGGCGCCACCCTCGCGAAAAAATTTTGCCGCATGGTATCCCACATTTCCCATTCCCTGAACAATGACGCGTTTACCCTTGACTCCGGGTGTCAATCCAAGCCTGGTCATCACGTCTTTCATATTACATACCTCACGTATACCGAAAAAAACACCCAGCCCGGTTGCTTCTTTTCTCCCCCTGACGCCACCCTGGGAAACAGGTTTGCCGGTTACACAGGCCAACGCATCAATTTCACCGGGGCGCATGCTCAAATAAGTATCCAGTATCCAGGCCATTTCTCTTTCGCCGGTTCCATAGTCCGGCGCAGGAACATCTGTACCGGGGCCAATAAAATTTTTCTTGATCAGTTCGGAAGTATAACGCCGGGTAATTTTTTCCAGTTCATAGGGCGTGTATTTACGAGGGTCAATGGCGATGCCGCCTTTGGCGCCTCCGAACGGCACGTTAACGATGGCGCATTTATAGGTCATCAGCGCC
>DATHGW010000156.1:0-2217 GCA_035317445.1 Puia sp. | reverse complement strand
TGGCATTCCGGCTTCTCTATAACGCTTACGGGAGACCGTAAGTTATATGATCCCCTGCTTAACCTGCCACCAAAGGAAATTTTCCTGGGCACAAGCGGGCAGCCCCTCAACACTTTTGAACTATCGGTCAATCTTCGCTTTGCTTTCCTGGAAAAATTTTTTGAGACTACTTTTTACCGCAGCAGCCTGGGAAGCGATTACCCCATTGTTTCTTTTAAGTATACCCGCGGCATCCAGGGTGTTTTGAACAGTAGTTACCGATACGACAAGATCTTTGCAAGCATTTCCGATTATATTAAAGTACCTCCATACGGCAACATTTACTATAACTTGTTTGGCGCACAAACTTTCGGCACGCTACCCTTCCCGTTATTGAACGTCGCGCCCGGAAATGAAACTTATTATTACAACAGGTACGCGTTTAGTCTTATGAACAAATACCAATATTTATACGACCGGCTGATCGGGGTGAATTTCGAACACAATATTGGCAACGGGCTGTTCCGTTTCATTCCTTTTACCCGGAAATTGAAATTCCGGCAGTTCTGGACAGCCAAAATGATCGTGGGAAGTCTGACCGAAGCCAACAGGCTGTACAATTCCTCACCCGGATATATTTTTGATAATATCAATGGCAAACCATACCTGGAGCTGGGTACAGGCATCGATAATATTTTCAAAGTGCTTCGGTTTGATTTTGTATGGAGGGTTTTGCCACAGCCGCTTCCTGCCAATGCGCAGCAAAGATTTGGTATATTCGGAAGTTTCAGACTGGATTTTTAACAGGACACTCATGATGCGGAATTATTTTCGCCCTGCCATAATTTTCCCTAATTTACTGTTGACATTCCTCATCAACTAACGATTGCATGCCAGACTTGCGCCTCATTTTTCCTGGCATGCGCAACCAAAACACAAACAGATGACTCCCTTTCTAGGCGAATTAATCGGTACCGCATTGCTGATCATTTTAGGAGACGGCGTTGTAGCCAATGTTGTGCTGAGCAAGACCAAAGGAAATGGCGGTGGATGGATCGTGATCACCTTCGGTTGGGCTATGGCCGTCTATACGGGAGTGTTTGTTGCATCTCCCTACAGCACGGCTCATTTAAATCCTGCCGTCACCATCGGTCTTGCCATCGCCGGTAAATTCGAATGGGCTTCGGCTCCAACCTATATCGCGGCACAATTCCTTGGCGCCATGACCGGAGCATTCATCGTGTGGCTTACCTATCGCAGGCATTTCGAAGAAACGGCCGATGCAGAAGCCAAACTCGCCGTGTTTTGCACGGGCCCGGCCATCAGGAGTCCGATGGATAATTTGTTCGCAGAAATGGTTGGCAGTTTTGTATTGATTTTTGGAGTATTGTATATTCTCGGTCCGACCATTAAACTGAATGGAGCGGAAGGAAACCTGGGCCTGGGTGCGATCGGTGCACTTCCTGTTGCCTTGCTTGTTTTGGCCATTGGATTGTCATTAGGCGGGCCAACGGGTTACGCAATTAATCCTGCAAGAGATCTGGGTCCACGGATTATGCATTTTCTTTTGCCGATTCCTAAAAAAAGGGATAGTGACTGGAAATATGCCTGGGTACCGGTTCTTGGGCCGGTTCTTGGTGCTATGATTGCTGCAGTATTGTTTAATTTGCTGATGAAGCAAGGTGCTGTTACAGGCTCGATTCGTTGATATCGTCATTTGTCAAGAGCTTCCCCGATAATTGCGCATGCCTTTCGAATCTCATCTTCAGATATAACGAGCGGGGGCGCCAGCCGCATGCATTGAGGCGCAAAGAGGAACCAGTCTGAAAGCACGCCGCGCAAAATGCAATAGTCTATGATTCTTTTATTCGTCTCAAAATGATCAAATTCAACTGCAATCAGTAATCCATTTGAGCGAACCGCCTTTATTCGATCGTGAACCAGCAATGATCTGAAAAGCGCTTCTTTGACAGGTACTGTGTCAATCCAATCTTCTTTCAATAACAACGTCATGGCCGCCAATCCGGCGGCACAGGAAACTGGATGTCCTCCAAAAGTGGTGATATGCCCTAGCACCGGCTGATCTGTCAATGTCCACATCAAATCCCTGTCGGCAATAAAAGCACCCAAGGGCATGCCCCCGCCAAGAGCCTTCCCCAATAAGATGATATCAGGCACGATCCCAAACTGTTGAAATCCCCACCAGGTGCCCGTACGGCCAAAACCGGTTTGAATTTC
>DATHGW010000155.1:0-2355 GCA_035317445.1 Puia sp. | reverse complement strand
AAAATTCAATTGAATCTCTGTCGGAGAAACTAGGTCCGTGAAGGAGATTATTATTTAAATAGTATTTGTTAGAATCTTCGAATATCTTCTCTGTTAAATTATCAATATTGGTTGTAAACCACGCTTTAATAGAAAGGTTTTAGATTTGAAGATACTCGTTATCGAATTTTACTACATTCATTCTGTCCTTCAAGAATGCGTAAAAATTTATCCTATCTTTTGACTCAATAATCGATGCCATATTTGGTAATGGCAAGGTCGGCGATGCGTGAAATTTATCTGATAATTCTACCGAGAGTTCAAATCCGAGGGGAAGTCTCTTTCCCGATTTATCATAACTATCTATTGAAAATCCAGCGCCTGTAAATATGTTAATGCCTTCTTGACATGCTTTTATTAACAAATTCTCTAGCTCAATTTTCATGACTTATTTGATCTTGGATGATTGGTAAAAGAAATTAAATGTACGAAATGGCTGAACTCACTGGGATTGATTTTGTTTAAACCATGTTTAACCCGTAAAAATAAAAAAGGGTCTCAGTTTTCCTTGAAACCCTTGTCTGTATTGAGTGGGAGCACACGGGATCGAACCGCGGACCCTCTGCTTGTAAGGCAGATGCTCTGAACCAGCTGAGCTATGCTCCCTTTTTACTTTGGGAGTGCAAAGATAAGGGGTATAATATTTCTGCAAAATATTTCTAAATGTCCTCGAATCTCCTCCTAAAAAACAACCTGTTAACAATTGTTAGTAAATCGTTATAATCAAAAGGGCAGCCATCTTTTGCATACTTTCTGCGTTATTAAATTATAAAGCGTGTAATATGAAAAAGATGTTGGTAGTCCTTTTTGCTATCGGTCTCTCATTGGGGGCCATAGCGCAGCGCGGTCATTCCGTTGGCCACGGTTTTTATTACAGACCGCGCGTTGTCATTGGCCTGGGCGCTTACGCTCCATTTTATCCCTATTATGGTTTTGGATACAGTCCGTTTTACCCTTATCCTGGTTACGGCTATGGCTACGGTCATTACCCATCCAAACTGGACAGGAAAATTGCGGATATCAAGAGCGATTATGCAGATAAAATCAACTCGGCGAAAAGTGATAACACCCTGAGCCGGAAGGAAAGAAGATCGGTCATACACAACCTGAAACGAGAGAGAGATCAGGCTATTGACGACCTCAAACGAAATTATTATAAATCCTAGGATCGACCGGGATATTGCTCTGTCTCATCTTGTCCGCCTCAGACGAGATGAGACGGGGCAATATTTTTTTGGGGATTGCATGAAAGATCAAGCTGCCCCGCTTTGTAATTTCTGCAATAATTCCAGTCCAAACCCGGCGATCAGCATCCTTTCTTTTTTATTACCCAGCAATTGCTGGGTCCAATCCACAAAACCTTCGTCGGCGATCTCCAGTGACTGGCCATTGACCTCGATAACAATTTTGAATTGCATCCCTTCATAATAATTGTTTTCTTTCACGGCTTCATCTATCCTGACTTCTGTTCCGGGCATCCTGCTTGTTAGATGAGCGTGGAGTTTTTCTATCAAATCATTTCCATTCCTGTATCCATTTCTTTTTTGCAATTTGAAATAAATCTTTTTCACATCGAATATATTCCGGGCAAGCGCTTGCGGGGTGAGGATCTGCTCTTCCATGCTCTTTGTTTCAAAAGAGCTGGCAGGATTTAGCAATTTTTAGCCTGCACAGGCGTTTTTTATCCTCGCTCCGAAAGCCAAATTCATCGCCTGGAAGCAAGAAAGGGCATGCGAAACCCGCTAAAAAGCCTGCACAGTAAAAACCTCATAAAAAATACGTATCTAGTTGATAATCAATTGAATTATTTTGAAATAATCCGTCTAAACACTTGACCGGACCAAAGCCTTTGCGTATTTTTATCAGCATAATCCCGAATACCCATGAAACGTAATCTTTACCTCTACCTCCACAGGCTGGTCATTGCATTAACAATGGCCTTCTTGGTTTTTGCTTGTCAGAAGTCAATCACCGTTATTCCCATTGATCCGACTATTCCTCCGACAGTCGTTCATCCGGATTCTTTGAGTCATCCGGATTCTTCGACCCTGCCGAGGCCAGATAGCACTGTGGTGCAACCCACTCCGTCGCCAGTTCCTTATCCGGTCGTCGTGAGCTTTAATTGTAACGGTCCCGATTACGGTGACAGCATCATTTATCCAAGACCTGTTGGATTCCAGCAGAGCTATATCGTCAGCCCGATCAATAATCCAGGTGCCGGCAAATATTTCTCCTGGCCCGATGGTCTATCACTCAATGCCAGCACCGGCGCCATCAACGTGACGCAGAGTCAAACGGGACAAAGATATTCAATAG
>DATHGW010000154.1:0-8869 GCA_035317445.1 Puia sp. | reverse complement strand
TTTCACAATAATAACAAACGATTTGAAAAATTCAAGGAAGGATTTTCAAATTTCTCCATTCGTTTGTCGCGGATCGGTAAACTATTAGCTCCTGTTTATTTGATCGCGGCGATCCTCTGTGCTTTTGTCCTGTATAAATCTATGGGCACAGAGATTTTTCCCAAAGTAGATGCCGGCCAATTTCAAATGCGGCTGCGGATGCCCACCGGCACAAGAATTGAAAGGACCGAGCAGGCTACAAAAGATGTATTAAATATCATTGACAGTATTGCAGGAAAAGGGAATGTAGACATCACGTCATCGTTTGTAGGATTACAGCCGCCCACTTATGCAATCAATTCAATTTTCCTATGGACAAGCGGGCCACACGAATCTGTGATGAAAGTAAATCTGAAAAAAAACGCCGTCAAACTGGAGGATTTCAAAGAACGATTACGTAATCAAATCAGGAAATACAATTCGTCTGTTTTGATTTCATTTGAACCCGCTGACCTGGTTGACCAGGTGATGAGCATGGGAGCAAACACACCTGTTGAAATCGCGATACAGTCAAGGAATCTGGCCCAGGGCAGGGCGTTCGGAGAAAAATTAATGAAGGAATTACAAAAAATCCCCTATCTCCGGGATATACAATTTGGACTTCCGTTGGACTATCCCAGTTTGCAAATCAATTATGACAGGGTTAGAGCAGGACAAATGGGATTGACTGTCGATGATGCGGCTAAGTCAGTAGTCGCAGGAACTTCATCTTCCCGCTTCACAACCCCTGTTTACTGGTTGGACAATGCTTCGGGCAATGCTTACCAGGTGCAGGTGGAATATCCGCAATTTAAGATGAACAACCCCGAACAGGTAGAACAGATCCCGGTCGCTTCTGCCAATGGTAAAACTATTTATCTGCGTGATGTAGCCGACTGGAAGAAGATCAATACGGTGGGAGAATATGACCGCCTGAACCAGCAACGGTTTGTTACGGTTACGGCCAATCTCCACAAACAGGATCTCGGTACTGCCGTCAAAGATGTTAGTAAGGCGATCAGCAATATGGGTGAAATACCACAGGGAGTGAAAATTTCCCTGCGCGGGCAGGCTGAACTGTTAGATCAGACGCTCACTGAACTATCGCAAGGTTTGTTATTGGCTATCGTGGTGATCTTTCTGCTACTGGCAGCCAATTTCCAGTCTTTTCAAACATCACTCGCTGTTATTTCCACCATCCCGGCTGTTGTCACCGGTTCATTTCTTTTGCTACGAATAACAGGACAAACATTAAATATCCAGTCCTTTATGGGGAGCATTATGGCGATCGGGGTGGCCGTCGCCAATGCTATTTTATTGGTTACCCAGGCGGAATCATTGCGCAGGAATAATGAGGAGGTCCGGAATATCGGATTAGAAGCAGCAAAGAATCGTTTGCGGCCGATACTGATGACGAGCCTGGCGATGATCGCTGGTATGATTCCCATGGCTATCGGGTTGGGAGAAGGGGGACAACAAACCACAGCTTTAGGTATTGCTGTAATCGGCGGATTGATCTTTTCCACCATAACAACCTTACTCATTTTGCCAATGGTTTACAATGCCATGACCGGCAGGAAAAAATTTGCCGGCCGTTCTCTCGACCCGGATGACAAAACGAGTAAATATTTTAATCAATAGTTAAACCTTTAATTTAACATGAGAGCGATCCTCTTCCTGATATTACCGGCTTTATTTTTTGCATCCTGCAATAACCAGCAACCACAACAAACAACATCACTAACGGCAACAAGGACAGATTCAGTAAAAGTATTTATTCTAAAGGCAGCCAAATTAGAAAAGCAAACGACCCTGCCCGGAGAATTAATACCTTACGAGCAGGCTGAGATTCATTCAAAAGTGGCTGGCTACATCAGGCAAATGAAATGCGATATTGGATCGGTAGTGAAGAAAGGTCAGGTATTGGCCATCATTAGCGCCCCGGAAATAGAATCCGGGCTGGAAGCAGCAGCAGGAAAAACCCAGGCAGCCAAAGCAAAATATGATGCGAGCAAGGATACTTATAACCGGGTGCTGGAAGCCTCTCAGTCAGATGGGGTCATTGCGCCCAATGAACTACAACGCGCGAGAAGTCAGATGTCAGCCGATAGTGCAGATTACATTGCATCCATCTATTCTTCCAAATCAAGTAAACAGATCGGAAATTATCTCGTTATCATCGCTCCTTTTAGCGGTGTGATAACAGAGCGCAATGTACAAGAGGGAGCGTTCGTCGGTACTCCCAATGAAAAGCCCATTGTGAAAATTGAAGATAATTCCAGGTTACGGCTACAGGTATCCGTGCCCGAGGCCTTGACCGGAGTACAGTTAAAAGATAATAAGATCCATTTCTCAACAAAGGCCGATCCCAATCAGCTGTCCGAAGGCACACTGGTTCGCAAATCAGGTAGTATTGACGCGGGGACAAGAACAGAAATATGGGAGTTCGAAATAAAAAATGATCACAATACGCTCAAACCAGGCGCTTTTGCAGATGTAAAACTGGATGTATTCCGTAATCAACCTACCCTGATCGTTCCATTCGCCGCTATTGTAACCACACTGGAAAAAAAATTCGTGATCAGGGTTAACCATGGTATCACAGAATGGGTAGATGTTTCCCAGGGCTTGAATCTGACCGACAAAACCGAGATCTTCGGCAAGCTACATGATGGGGATACACTGGTGGCAAGAGGTAATGAGGAATTAAGACCTGGAACCAAAATTGGAACTAAATTTTAAAATTAATATTTAGATCATAATGAAAACACGAAACAGCGCTTTTAATATTATTGTTTTCATTTTAACCGCATCATGCGGCAGTTTTTCCGGCTGCAAGGGGCAAGAACCGTTTGGCAAAAACCTTTTAAAACTGGACAAGGATATTTCAATGCCAGATGTGAAAGGCCGTATTGATCACATGGATATTAACCTAAAAGATCAGGTCGCCTATGTGGCGGCATTAGGAAACAATACATTGGAAGCAGTAGACTTACGTAATGGGAAGATTATACACAGCATTAAAGGGCTTGATGAACCGCAAGGCGTAGGCTATATTCCGCAACACGAGGAAATCATTGTTGCCAATGCAGGCAACGGAGACTGTTATTTTTATAACGCACACAGTTTTGAGAAAGTTGCAACTATACATTTGTCTTCCGATGCAGATGATATCAGGTATGATTCTATTGAAAAGAAAATCTATGTTGGTTACGGTAAAGGCGGCATAGCGATTATTGACGCAGATACTCATAAACAAATAGGAGATATAAAATTACCTGCGCACCCTGAGTCTTTCCAGATAGATAAAACATTGAAGTTGCTATTTGTGAATTTACCTGATGCACATATGGTTGGGGTGATAGCATTAGCTCAATTCAAGCTCATTAATCAATGGGTGAGAAATACACCCACCGCCAATTTTCCCATGGCTTTAGATGCGATTAAACATCGTGTATTTATTGGCTATAGGCATCCTTCCAAACTTGTGGTTTTAGATGGTAGGACAGGAAAGGAAATCAGCATCAATACTATGGCAGGTGATGCGGACGATTTATATTATGATGATAAAACAGCCGAAGTTTTTGTTAGCGGTGGAGATGGGTATATTAATATATTCCAGGAGCAAGGTACAGGTACATATAAGCAAATTGCAAATATTCCTACCCGAAGTGGTGCGAGGACATCATTACTAATACCAGAGCTAAAAATTCTTGTGCTGGCTGCCCGTGCTGAATCCGGAAAACCGGCGAGTATCTTAAGTTATAGAATAGATCAATGATTTTCGAATGAAGTGGATAACAAGACAACGTCCAAAAATTGACAGGATAGCCTGTCCCTGGCTTATTAAAAATTTTGTAGATAAAAATGCAGAATTTATATACTTTTCTAAGGATAAGGTTTTTGATGAGGCAAATGAGTTAGATGCCATGACATGGGTGGAATCCGAATCTTTAAATTAAAAAGATATGGAAGAGAATTATCTTTGCAGCGACTCCGGGTCAGGTTAAAAATATAATATGAAATTAGTCAACCTTTTTGGGTTATTATTAGCCCTAGCCTTTTATATAAGTTGCAAACAAAACCATTCAGGAGAAAACGCTACCTCCAACATAGCAAAAGGGCAAATGCCCAATCTTGCGACTGATAAAACAGGTAATGTCCAGCTGGTTTACGGCAATGGAGACAGCATTATGTATTCAGCGTCCGTTGATCATGGAGAATCATTTTCCAAACCTTCTCTGGTTGCTTTGCTCCCTCGGCTATTTGCCACCGCTATGCGCGGCCCCCAGATTGCATTTACGGATGCGGGAGTAACTATTCTCGCTGCAAATCAACTAGGCGACATTTTTTCTTACCGAAAAGATGAAGCTGGCAGCTGGACAAAGAATGCCAGAGTAAATGACGTGGATACTGTAGCAAAAGAAGGACTGATGGCCTTGGGTGGGGATGGTAAAATTCTTTTTGCCATTTGGCTTGATCTCCGGGGCAACAAACGCAATAAAATAGTTGGCACGAAATCTACGGATGGCGGAAAAACCTGGTCAAAAAATATGCTGATCTATGCTTCGCCCGATTCCTCGGTTTGTGAATGCTGTAAGCCGTCCGTTGCTGTAAAAGGCAATCATGTACATGTCATGTTTCGCAATTCGCTGAACGGTAACAGGGATTTGTATTTAATTCAATCTGATGATGGCGGAAATAATTTTGGCACTGCAGAAAAATTAGGAAGTGGCAGCTGGCCTTTGAATGGTTGTCCGATGGATGGCGGCGGTATAGTTATTGACGCAAATAATCACAGTCAAACAGTTTGGCGCAGACAAAGTAAGATATTCGCCTGCGAACCAGGAAGGCCGGAAATTGAGATCGGCGAGGGTAGAAGTTGTTCAATCGAATCGGCAAGTGGTAAAAATGTATATGCCTGGACTGAAAATGGAGAAGTAGTATGTGTTTTACCACAAAATATAAAAAGGCATCTTGGTCAAGGCATGTTGCCTGTGATTAAGTCAATCGACAGCAAACATATCATTTGTGCTTGGGAAAATGACAACCAAATATATACTACTGTTTTAGAACTATAGTTGTGGAACAAGGCAAAAAACACTGGGAAAATATCTATAAAACAAAACAGCCGGCAGAGCTGAGTTGGACAGAGCAAGTACCCAAAACGTCCCTCGCCTTCATCCACAGCTTTCATTTGCCAAAGACAGCCAGAATCATTGATGTAGGTGGCGGAGATGCTAAACTGGTGGACTTTCTGCTGGGCGAAAACTTTCAAGATATCACCGTACTGGATATTTCGGGCGAGGCCTTGCACAGAGCCAGGCAACGTTTGGGCAGCAATGCGGCGAAGGTAAAATGGATCGAAGAAGACATCTTGGAGTTTGAACCCGACACAACTTTTGATCTATGGCATGACCGGGCCACCTTTCATTTTCTGGGTACTTCTGAGCAGACAACAAAATATCTATCTATTGCCAGAAAATCCGTAAAACAGGCTGGCTACTGTGTCATTGGAACGTTTTCTGAACAAGGTCCGGAAAAATGCAGCGGTCTTCCCGTTCGCCGATACAATGATCAAACGTTGGCTGATGAACTCTCGACTGGTTTTGACAAGCTAAACTGCGTTACAGAAGACCATATTACCCCGTTTCATACAAAACAGAATTTCCTTTTTTGTTCCTTTAAGAGAAATTAAGCAGCCGATGCCAATTTCGGTTATTTGCAACTAATTATATAACCATATACCATAATCATATAATATTTCGTTTATATTATACACTACCTTTGTCTTATTCAATAACAAAAATGACCATTGTAAATTCCATCGGTCAACTATTTTTAAGACTGTTTAAAGCCCTGTTTGTTCGTAAAAAGGATTGCTGTAAATAGTCAAAGATTCGTTGTTTGTCCTAAGCCCGACATTTAAGAATTAACAATTCACCATTGCGAAATATGAAAAATAGTGATACTTTTGGATTAGCGTGAGATGAAAAAAACCTTGGCAACTATATTAGCCTTTATTTACCTCTCCACTTCGATGGGGGCTACGGTGCACTTACATTATTGCATGGGGAAGCTGATGTCCTGGGGGCTAATAGAAAAGGACGGCAAGAACTGCGCAACTTGCGGAATGGCTAAAAAAGCCGTCAATACGGGTTGTGTAACGGCTACAACGGGCTGCTGCAAGGATGAACTTAAGCAGATAAAAACGAACAAAGACGCAAAACTTGTCCAATCTGAATTCCAGGTCTTACGACTTTCGCCTGAATCGGCAGCGAGTAATTTTCAGACGCTTCCGGATTTTCACCTGTCCTCTGTTAGCATTGACCATCCTGATGCCAATGCTCCGCCGCTAATAGGCAAAGTACCCGTATTTCTTCTCAACCGGAATTTCCGCATTTAATTACTGTCTTCTACCATTTCGCCTGACCTTCCGTCGGGCTTCAGTGCTTTCACTTTACTAAAGCACGTTTGTTTATTTCCTTTTTAGTCATTATTAAAATTAAGTTTATGAAAACGCTTAAAGGGTTATTCATCCTTCTGCTCATTTTGACAGCTACAGTCACCAGCTTTGCCCAAAGTTCAAAAGGAAAAATGCCGGATAGTAAATCAGACACAACCGCAAAATACGTGTACACCTGTACCATGCATCCGGAAGTGATATCCGATAAAGCGGGCAAATGCCCTAAATGTGGCATGGACCTGGTCAAAAAGAAAGTAGATAAAATTTATACCTGTACCATGCACCCGGATGTAGTTAGTGACAAGCCGGGCAAATGTCCAAAATGCGGGATGGATTTAGTGGAAAAGAAATCTATTCCCAAAATGAATGATAAAATGAAATAGGGTGATGAGCAAAGAATCAGGCAGTGTGCGGAGGGTCTTTAACCAGAGCACACTGCCTCATTCATAAATAAAAACTATGGTTCAGAAACTAATAGAGCTGGCTTTGCGCAACAGGCTGATCGTACTTCTTACAGCAGCTGGTCTGTTTGCCTGGGGCATTTACTCGGTCAATCAAAATCCGATCGACGCCATCCCTGATCTCAGCGAAAACCAGGTAATTGTTTTCACCGAATGGATGGGGAGAAGCCCCCAGGTCATCGAAGACCAGGTAACCTATCCCCTGGTCAGCAACCTGCAGGGTATACCCAGGATCAAAAACATCCGGGGTACTTCCATGTTCGGGATGAGTTTTGTTTACGTCATTTTCGAAGACAACGTGGATGTGTATTGGGCAAGGACAAGGGTGCTGGAACGGTTAAACTATGCGCAACGCTTGTTACCTCCGGAAGTAACCCCTTCACTTGGACCGGATGGGACTGGAGTAGGGCACGTGTTCTGGTATACCCTGGATACGAAGAATATGGATCTGGGTGAGCAACGGGCATTGCAGGACTGGTATGTAAAACTGGCCTTGCAAACAGTTTCTGGCGTGGCTGAAGTAGCCTCATTTGGCGGTTTTGAAAAGCAATACCAATTGGTCATTGACCCGGTAAAATTACAGTTCTACAAAGTGTCTTTGATGGATGTAATGAACAAAATAAAATCGAACAACAATGATGTAGGCGGCAGAAAATTCGAGATGAGCGACATGGCATATATCATCCGCGGTCTGGGATATGTAAAAAATAAAGAGGACCTGGAAAGTATTGCCGTGGCCAATTATAACGGGATACCGGTTCGTGTAAGGGATATCGGCTCTGTTCAACTGGGCGGTGACCTTCGGCTTGGCATTTTTGATGAAAACGGTGAGGGTGAAAAGGTAGGTGGCATTGTGGTGATGCGGTATGGCGAGAATGCGGAAAAAGTAATTGGCGCAATTAAAAAGAAGATGGCCGAAGTGCAGAAGGGTCTGCCACAGGGTACGAGTTTTAATATTGCCTACGACAGGAGTGATCTGATTGAAGCATCCATCAATAATATCAAAAGCAGGCTCATCGAAGAAATAACGGTGGTCTGCTTTATCGTTATCATTTTTCTTTTTCACTGGCGCAGCGCATTAAGCATCATCATCCAGATCCCAATCACCATTGCAGTAAGTTTTATTTTGCTCAATGCATTCGGTGTAACCTCCAATATTATGTCACTGACCGGTATCGCGCTGGCCATCGGCGTGATCGTCGATAATGGCATCATTATGTCGGAGAACGCGTACCGTAATCTTTCAGAATGGCAAAATAACCCCGCTAACACACAAACATAGCCATGAAAAAACTATTTAAAAGAGACTATGTGAAGATCCCCGAAGACTTGCGCATGAACATTATTGAGCGTTCCTGCAAACAGGTCTCACGAGGTGTCTTCTTTTCTACCATCATCATCATCACCTCTTTCCTCCCGGTTTTTATGCTTACCGGTCAGGAAGGGAAATTATTCGGACCGTTGGCCTATACCAAATCCTTCATCATGGTCGTAGATGCCATCCTGGTAGTAACCCTGGCACCCGTGCTGATATCGTTGTTTATGAAGGGCCGTTTTCTTCCGGAAAGATCAAATCCGGTCAATCGTTTTTTGGAAAAAATGTATGAGCCCGTCATACGTGCCTGTATCAGGTGGCGCAAAACAACCATCGGCATTAATATCATTGCACTCCTGGTGAGCATACCCCTCCTGATGAGCCTGGGCAAGGAGTTCATGCCTCCTCTCGATGAAGGCAGCATCCTGTTTATGCCGGTTACGCTGCCCGATGTGTCGAATTCGGAAGTGAAACGACTATTGCAGGTTCAGGATAAAATCATCAAGTCGGTACCGGAAGTCGTGAATGTCCTGGGCAAGGCAGGAAGGGCAAACACGGCCACGGATAATTCTCCCGTCAGCATGATTGAAACCATTGTCTTGCTGAAGC
>DATHGW010000153.1:0-49886 GCA_035317445.1 Puia sp. | reverse complement strand
ATTTGCCACCTGATGTTTGCATCATTACCACAACTGGCAGACTCCATTGGCTAAAGGGATGGAAACTTATGCTGGAAGCTTTTAAAGAGTTCTTAAAGGTAAAGCCGGACAGTTACTTTTATTTTCTGGGAGATGGGGATTCCAGAAATGATATTGAGTCATACGTGGATGCAGAAAAGCTGACAGACCGGGTGCTTCTTCCGGGATTTCAACCATTGAACACACTGGCTAAATTCTTAAACGCTTCAGACTTGTACGTAATGGGATCTTTTCCCAATGGCGAGGGCTGGTCCACCGCCTTGCTTGAAGCCAAAGGATGTTGCGTGCCGATGTGCACCTCAAATTTTTCAAGTGCAAAGGACATCATTAACCAGGGAGTTGACGGATATGTTGTCAATGACAGGGACCCGCGCACGTTTGCCGACTTTATGCTAAAGGCCATTACGCTCAACATTGACCCGCTTGTGCAGGAAAGTACAATGAGACAATATTCTGCAAGTCATCTGAAAGATGATCTATATAAAATATGGAATCTTCAAAACGGGAAGGCGCTTTAACATTTGGAAAAGATTTTATTCATACTGAAACTCCCGCCTCCCGTACACGGCTCTACGCTAATGAATCTGAATGTCTTTAATTCCAGGTTAATTAAAGAGCAGTTTGATGCACATTATTTTTCTTTGTCACTAAGCAGGGAGTTGAATGATGTAGGAAGGATAAAATGGTATAAGCTAAAAAAGACCATAGGCGATTTTTTTAGCCTGTCCCGTGTTTTGAAAAAGGTGAAACCGACATTGGTCTATTTTGCCGTTTCCCCGGTTGGCCTTGCATTTTACAAAGATTATATTTTTTATAGCATCATAAAAATGCACCGGGTTCCTGTTGTTTTTCATCATCACGGAAAGGGAGTCAGCTTACAGGGGAAAAAGAGCAGTTTTTATGATTTTTTTTACAGGCGGATGTTCTCCGGCAGCTACCACATTTGTCTTTCGAAGGAACTGCTTTCAGACTTGTCTCCTTATTTGAAAACAGATCCCTATATTGTCCCCAATGGCATAAGAGATGATGGCTTACAAATTGATAAAATTCAAAAGGAAACAACAGCTTGCAGAATCATTTACCTTTCCAATTTCATTATCAATAAAGGAATACTGGATGTTATCGCGGCCTGTAAAATATTAAAAGATCAGGGCCTCGATTTCGAAGTTGCATTGGTGGGTAAAGCACAAGACATTTCGGAAAATGAAATAATGGATCGTATCCATGACCTTGGCCTTACAGCACACATTAAGATCGTAGGACCAAAATACAATGAGGAGAAATTCAAATTACTGAAGAAATCCGATTTCTTTGTTTTCCCAACAAAATATGAGCGGGAGTCTTTTCCATTGGTCATCCTGGAGGCTATGCAATCTGCGTTGCCTGTCATCAGCACCAGGGAAGGGGGAATTCCAAGCATGATCGACAATGATGTACAGGGATTCCTGATCAATAAGGATGATGTACCGGCCCTTGCCGATAAAATGAGTTATCTGATCAGGAATCCGGAAATTATTGAACGCATGGGAAAACATGCCCGGGAGAAATATGAATCCAGTTATACCCTGGAAAAGTTCGAAATATGTTTAACCCAGGCCATCGGCTCAACATTGCAGCATATTGTCAAAAATAAAAATATCGCATAGTGGATTTCCTGAGGAACCTGTTGTTCTTTTTTAGCGGAATCCTCAACCCCATTATTTTAAAAATAAACGGGGTCAAATACCATAAAATAAAAATATTTGGCCTCTTGCTGGTCAATAATAAAGGCACGCTGGTGATTGATGAATTTGCGCGCATTAATTCTTCAGGGTTTAGAAACATGATTGGTGGCGACACCAGGAGTACGATCATTGTAAAAAAGGGGGCAGAGCTGAAGATAGGGCGGAATTTCAGGATGAGTAATTCGGCCCTTTATTGTGCCCGGCAAATCTCCATCGGTGATAATGTAATGATTGGTGGAAATTGCAAGATCTGGGACAGCGATTTCCATCCCATGAACTCCGGCGACCGGATAAATAATCCGAATATGAATTACCGCACAAGCCCAATCATCATAGGCAACAGTGTTTTTATCGGAGGGAGTAGCATTATACTGAAAGGAGTTAATATTGGAGATGGTGCGATCATTGGCGCCGGAAGCGTTGTCACAAAAAATATACCTGCCGGAGAAATTTGGGCGGGCAATCCGGCGAAATACACTGGAAAAAATTCAGACCATGCTTCCTCCTGAACGGTACAATTATATGGGGGTTGAGATCAATGCCACAAATCTCCAGGAAACAGTAGATTATTTGCTGCGCTATAATTATGAAAAAGTAAATTATGTGCTGTTCCCCGACAGCGCGGTGGTTGCGCATGTGCAAAAAGACGAAACGCTCAGAAAGATTTTAAATCAGTCTTTGTTAACCCTGCCGGATGGACTGCCCTCTGCCTTATATGCCCGGCATAAAGGATTTAAACATGTCTCAACAGTGTCCGGATTCTCGTTGTGCCATCGCTTACTGAATTCTGGTCTTTCTCATTATTTTTTAGGCTCCTCGGCGGACACTGTCCGAAAAATTAAGCATAATCTCGAAAAGGAATATCCTGCCGCGAAAATTCTCGGATATCAATCTCTTCCATTTTATGAGGTAGAATACTATAAGAGGGGCTTCCTTCTTGAGGAAGAAATCAATGAAGTTAACCGTCTTAAGCCTGATCTGATATGGATAGGAATTAGCAGCCCCAAACAGGACTACCTGATTCATTCAAATCTGTCCCGGTTTAACCATGGCGTTTTGCTGGGCGTAGGTGCAGTATTCGATTATTTATCAGAGGATCAAAAAAAGAGTCCTGAATGGGTGAAACAAATAGGGTTTCGTTGGCTGTGGAGGTTATTAAAAGAACCAAAAAGGCTTGGCCCCAAGTATTGGACAGTGATTAAATTCTACCTCCGCATGATTTGGAGGAAAATTGTCAAGGCGATTTAAATCAATTCATTCGAATAATACCCATGAGAACCAGAGAGCGTATCCTCCTGCAATTGATCATTGATTTAATATTTCTCAACCTGTCTGCGGTAATCGTTGCCGTGGCCAGTGCAAAAGGTATTCCTGCATTGTTCGTTTATGAGGGCAAGGTTTTTCTCCTAATGAATTTAGCCTGGGTATTCAGCTACATCATTTTTATTGACGATCTGTCTTATTTTAAGTCTAAAATTAAGTACATGATCGGAAAAATGGCCAGGACGTTTCTTTTTTTTATGGCCGCCCTCTTTTCCGGAATACTTCTGAAGCGATTCAATCATTTTTCAAATCAGCTTCTTTTTGGAACCATCGCATTGTTTTTTGCAGTTAAGCTTCTTGTCAATTTCTGGATATTCTTTTTTTCCTCTGTAAGGAACAAGCCCAATATGAGGGCCGCCATCATTGTAGGAAATAATCCAATCGGGATTGAATTATATCATTATTTTCTGAGAAACAGTTATCTGGCTTTGGAGCCAATAGGGATTTTGGATATAGAGCAGACAAAAATACCTAATCACTATTTGCTCGGCACAATTGATGATTTTCAGGAGACCTATGACAAACAGCTTTTTCAGGATGTGCTGATTGCCTTGCCGCTCACAGAAAAGGCGCATATTAAAAAGATCATTGATCTGGCCGAAAGAAATGGGGTGCGGCCGCATATTGTTCCGAACTACCTCGGCGTTATTGACAAGACTTTCCAGGTTCAAACTTTAGGAAATGTATCCTTCCTTTCATACAGGAATTTACCACTGGACAGGTATCCAAATCGATTTTGGAAAAGGGCTTTTGACATCTTATTTGCTTCCATTGCGCTATTACTAATATCTCCCTTTCTCGTTCTCATCGCCATCATGATAAAACTTGATTCCAAAGGACCCGTTTTTTACAAACCCATTCGGCTGGGAGTGAATAGTCTTCCCTTTAGTTTGTTTAAATTCCGGACGATGAAATATTCAATTGATAATGGCGGAGATGATTCTTCAACCGTTGAGAAAGATGCCAGGATCACAAGAGTAGGGAGGTTCCTCAGAAAACTTAATTTAGATGAATTACCTCAACTGATGAATGTCCTGAAAAATGAGATGTCAATTGTCGGTCCCCGGCCCCATCGCGTCAGTTTGAATCAATCACTTCAGCATAAAATTAAAGCGTACAGAGTCCGCCACCTGGTTAAACCCGGAATAACCGGTTGGGCACAGGTGAATGGATACAGGGGTCCGCTTGATAGCAAGATCCAGTATACCGGCAGGACCCTCCATGATTTATGGTACCTGGAGCACTGGAATTTCTGGTTCGACCTCTATATCATCTTACTCACTGTTTTCAGCAAAAAAGCGTATAAAAATGCATTTTAATTAACTCAATAAATAAATCGTATGAATCTAAAAATGATCACGGTAAGAACAATGGGTTACATGTTTCTCCTGACAAACATATTGTTCAATAGCTCATGTATCTCGCACCGTAACCTAACCTACCTGCAAGGCTCAAAAGACCAGGAACGGCTAAGGGGCTATCCAAAGGCAGTCCCCCCTTACCGAATCAGGGTCAAGGATAACCTCTTCGTGAGCGTTGTTTCAGGCGACCTGGAAGTAAACAAATTGTACAATCCTGCCCATGCCGGCTCTCCGCAAACTACAAACAATGAGTATGAAAACCCCGCCAACCAGTTTGTATTCGGATATGAAGTGGATTCAAGTGGCAACATTAACCTGCCGTTGATCGGTAAAATTAATTTGCTTGGAAAAACGATAAACCAAAGCGAAAGAATAATCGAAGACACGGCAAGGCGTTATCTGAAAGAAGTTACCGCTAAAGTAAAATTGCTAAACAATCGCGTAACGGTAGTAGGGGAGGTCAAAAACCCCGGAGTCTATTATAAATACGGATACGATTTCACCGTGTTCGAAGCGATTGCCATGGCCAGTGGGATCACCAATTATGCTCAATTGGATTCTGTCGTCGTGCTGAGACCAACAAAGGACGGCAGCCAGACTTTCGTGCTGGACCTGAAAAGCAAATCGGTTCTCACGTCTGACGCTTACTTTTTGCAGCCAAATGATGTTGTAATGGTAGAGCCGGGCAAATATAAAAATGTAGAATTACGCCTCCCGCTCCTCACTGCTTCACTGGTCGCGCTTTCCACGATTTTACTTCTAATCAGTGTTCTTAAAAAATAATATCAACCCCGTATGAAAGAAAATCAAATTAATTCAGCAAGAATGAGATACAAACCGAAGGGAATGGAGATACAACAATTGTTGTCCCGGTTAAAGGCCAACTGGTATTGGTTTCTCATAGCAGCTCTGCTGGGCTTGTTTTGCGGCGTATTGTATAACGCCTACACCAACCCTACCTACCAGGCCAGCACGACGATCCTGATCAAGACCGATGATAAATCGGGGGCATTGAAATCACTGTACAAGGATTTAGGGATCAATGAAAAGGTGACGAGCATTCAAAATCAGGTTGGTGTGCTCTCCTCCTACAATTTAAATCTGAAAACCCTGCAAAATTTAAATTGGGATGTATCCTGGTATAAAAATTCCTTGTTCAGTAAAACGGATCTCTATCAAAATGGGCCTTTTAAAGTAGAGCATCCTGACTATTTTGATCAGGTTCAGGGTGTACCGATTTACATTAAGCCGATTTCGGATGTAAGCTATCAATTGAGTTATGACGGAGCGGCCCTCGTAAAGGGGTTTAACTACAAACTCAAATATAAGGGCGAGGTAAAATTCGGAGAAGCTTTTGTAAATGAGTATTTCAATTTTAAATTATCTAAACCGAAGGGAAGGCCCGTGGAGTCCGGAACAGAATATATCCTGGTCTTCAACAACACCCCACAACTCGCACTGGAATACCAGGATAAACTGGATATTAAACTTGTAGATAAGGACGCCGAGCTGATCAATGTTAAACTGGATGGAGAGCAGGTCGGTCGCACAGTGGATTATTTAAATGCCCTGGGACAGGAATATATACTTTTCGGATTGAGTGAAAGGGACAGAATTGCCGACAATACGGTTCTATTTATTGATAGTTTAATTTCGAATATTGATAGTTCGTTGCAGATTGCAGGCAATGAGTTTACCGACTTCAGAACCAGAAACAGGGTTGTGGATATCGGTAAGGAATCTTCCCTTGTTATTGAGAAATCCAAGAATGTTGGAGACCAGGAAGCAATTGCTAAAATTAAGCTCGCCTATTATACAAACCTCAAAAAATACCTGAGAAATCCAGATAAGATCAAAACCCTGATGGCCCCCTCTGTAGTTGGCGTAACAGACCCGGCACTCAATAGCCTGGTGCTGAAATTAAGCGATCTGTCCAGCCAGCGGGAGGTTCAATCCTATACTTTACAGGAGAACAATCCAAAATTGATTGCGCTGGATAAAGAAATTGCCTATACTCAGAATGAACTATCTGAAAATATCAATAACCTGTTAAGCAACACCCAACTTGAATTAAGTAATCTAACCAAACAGAAGAACGATATATATGCTGAGCAGTCTGCCTTACCCAAAAAGGAGCAAAACTACATCAACATCAAAAGAAGTTTCGACTTAAACAACGACTTGTATAATTTCCTGTTACAAAGAAGGGTGGAAGCAGGGATCATGAAAGCTTCCCATGAACCCGAAGCACAGATCATAGACCCGGCGAGGGCAGATTCGGTAAAATTAATCGGACACTACGGGTTGATTAACCTGATCATTGGGATGGTTGCGGGATTAGTATTGGCATTTTTATATTTCCTCATAAGAAATCAATTCGACCACAGCATCCAAAATATTTCGGAAGTAGAAAATGCGCTCGATCTACCGGTAAGCGGGATGATCAAACACAATAAATCCCAAAGCGGGTTACCGGCTTTCGAACTACCCGGTTCTGATGTTGCCGAATCATTCCGGGATTTGAGGATGAAATTGTCCTTCCTGGATGACCATTTGCCCGGCAGCAAGATCTTTTCCATCAATTCCAATACAAGCGGAGAGGGCAAAGCTTTTGTCAGTAGCAACTTAGCTGCTATTTTGGCAATTGATAATAAATCCACCCTGCTGATTGATGCCGACCTGAGAAGGCCTGCGCTGCATTATACTTTCCGTACCCAGAATCAATTGGGATTGAGTAATTATTTGAAAAATGAAGCGGATTTTGATCAGGTGATAACCAAAACCAACATAAATAACCTGTCCGTCATCACAACAGGTCCGGTCACAGAATATCCATCTGAGTGGCTTAACAATGGCAAACTGCAAATACTACTTGAAAAGGCCAGGAAACAGTTTGACTATATCGTCATTAAAAACCCGCCTTCGGGTCTAATCAGCGATGCTCTGCTGATTGAAAAACTCGCCGATGTAAACATTTATCTTTTGAAATTCAAGCACAGCACAACCCATCAAATTGAATATATTAACGATTTGGCTAAACCAGGGTTACTAAAAAATATCATTGTCGTGCTGAACGACGTAAGTCCGTCGAATGGTTTAATAAATAAGCAGAGTTATGATTATTATAAATGACGGATCTGGCCTATTTGTGGTCAGGATTGGCGTCCCCTTTTCGCTTCACTAAAATATAGCCTTTTTTAACTATTGCGATCTGATCGTAGTTTTCAATAATATATCTATATATCGGCTCCAGCATGTCTCTTGATTCATTGACCTTGTGATAGGAGTAAGGGAAAGCAAAAAGCAATGAAATAAATTGCTTTTCTTCTTTTTCTGATTTGCTATACAGCCTGTTTAAATCAAAGTATCTTTCAGGAACAATCATGTACCTGTGGTTCTGATCCTGTAATATCTTCAATTTCTCATATACTTGTTTTTCGGTGCCCACATTTAACAAATCTGTATAAAACTCCGGCGAATAAGAACCTTTATTAAATAGGTATAAATAAATATCCTTGTCGACATAAAATGGCAAAGCAATTCTATCGTATCTCTCCAACAAACCCGTGTCGGCCCTCATTTGCTCCTTCTGCATAAATCCATTAATCTTTTTTGCCATATCCTTATCCAGCAACATTGCTGTCCTGGTCACAAATCTCACGATTTTCGGATTGTCTCTAAATTTCTTCATGACCACAATGCCCATACTTTCCTTATAAGTTAACAGGTTTGATATATTCATAACCACCACGAAAATCAGGAAGAATAACACGGTAAACCGTTTGAAATATTTACCATTTGAATAGGCGAGCAGAAGCCATGGAAAGAGAAATACGCTTAGCCCATTGTACAATACATGCGGTGGATCGCATCTGCCGAATGCTGGTGAAACCATCAGAAGGTTGAATACCAGTAAACAAATCAAGGATGCGTTTTTCTGCTCATACAACTTTATTGACAAAATAAAATTTGTGAACAGAAAAGAAACAATATAGAAGCAAATGGAAGGCGAAGGAATAATCACCCAATTCATTGCGCCGGATGTGAATGATTTCATGACTAAAAAGAAATCCAGGCCGCCAGCGAGATAAACTAAACCAGCCAGAAGAATGAGGATGAAGATGATCGTTACTAAGTACAGTCTTTCTTTAAAACAGATGGCAAAAGCCAGGTAAGCCAGGATCGAAAGGAAAACGGCAAACCCCATTTCGACGGAGATCAAAAAATTAATTAAAATTAAAAGGGTAGCCAATAAAGCAAGGTATAAGGCCTTTCCTATACCACGCGGAGCTATAAAATCATGATATTTAAATAACAGCAGGATACTGATTATTGGAGCAAGGTACCTGAGCAAAGAATAGTTTAACCCGTTATGGTAAGGAACAAAGCAAAACACAAAGCCATAGAATATAAATAGTTTTTGTTTTTTTCCGATATGAAACGAATTGACTAACCGGAAGAAGAAATACAAGCCCAATATGGAGAAAAGGACCAGCGTAATAGAGTAACCCGGTATAGAAGAAGAAATGCCAAAGAGCCGGTTAATAAAATAAGGGAAATAAATAAACAACACCCCATATGCATATTCAAAATCCCGGTAAGGGATTTGGCCCAAAGCGAGCCGGTCTATTCTGTTCAGGAAATAAGCGCCTTCGCCATATCCGTAATTTGCGCCCAGGATATAAAGCAGAAAAATAATGAGTGAATAAAATAAAATGGGAAAATAGAGGTGTTTTTTTTCCAGGCTCGTGGAAAGATCTGTTTTTATCCACCCGCTAAAGGATATCCGGCTAATTTTTTCTTTAACTTGTTTATGAAACAAAATAATGAATGATAACAGGCCTAGCCAAAGTCCAACAACCGAGACGATATTGTTAAAATGATAATCGTACGAAGAAGAGAGGGTTTTGGTGAGAGTGGGTATATAAAAAGGCAATACAAAAACACCCAGGCATAAGATCAATAAAAATATAATTGTACGCGGAATGAAATTCATTATGGCTAGGTGAAAAAAAACAAAGATAAAAAATTAATAGTGAAGACAGCCTCCTTTTTAACCTTTATCAGAAGGAATGCATTCGTGTTGATTATCTTCTTTATTGCTATTGGATATCTTGCATTCCTTGCGTCCTCAACCCAGCGTGGCGTTTTCTTTTCATCGGATGGAGGAATGAAATTCATGATTGTAAAACAAATAAGCCAGGGGCACGGCTTTAAATATATGTGGCTTCCCCAGCCCCCCTTTGTTCACGAAATATGGAATGCAGGATATTTCCCTTTAAAAGACCCCTTTGTATACGCTACTCCTCAGGGATACCTCTATTCATTTCCCATGGCATTTCAATGGATCAATGCATTTTTTTACTCGAGGTTTGGATATGGAGGATTATACATCCTGCCAGCATTGAGTGCGGTGCTGTTGTGGCTGTTTATGATCATTTTGTTGAAGTACTGCCATCTCTCCGGCAACCAGGTCGCTATCGCGCTTTTCGTAATGGTTTTTTGTTCACCCCTGACCGTTTACGGAGCAACTTATTGGGAGCATTTGCCTGCCGTGTTGCTTTTGTTCTTTGGTATTGCTTTCATACTCAAACCGCCAACAGGACTATGGGCAGCTATGCCTTCAGGACTAATTTGTGGCGCAGCGGTCTGGCTAAGGCCGGAAGCATTGATCATGGACATGTTGTATGCCTTGGCAGCGATACTGCTTTATTTTAAAGGAAAACAATCTGTATATCCGGCTTTTTTAGCAGGCATGTTCTTGTCCGTTGCCGGCTTTTTCTTGTATAATAAGATGGAATACGGTTCCTTTTTTGGTGTGCACGGCTACCAGGTATTAAACGAAGACGGCACAGGTAATAAAATGTTGAAAGGATTGAACAACCTGATTGAAATTAATATCCGATCCATTCATTTCTTCCCTTTTGAATTGTTGCTCATTCCCGTGTTGTTCGGGTTGTATAGATTCAAACGCGTTCTTGATCTTCGCACCAGGCTGCTGCTCTGGATCGTGATCGCGTATTGCATACTGGCGCCTTTTTTTCTGCCTAATGCCGGTGGAAGACAATGGGCCGCGCGTTATTTTCTACCCATAGTGCCTATCGTTGTGGTGGTCCTGTTGCTCATTGAAAAGCAATGGAAATATATGCAAGCCGGGGCGTACATGAAATGGTTCATAGCTGCTATGATTGCATGTGTCGGGTTCTCGTTTTATTTGAATACTTACAAAGGCGGAATAAAGAAATTGCGGGATGAAAATTACTATCGCATAAAACCTTCACTGGATTTTGTCACACAACAAAAAGGAAATGTTGTAGTTCTTGGCGCAGGATACATTGCTATGGAACTGGGCTATCTGTTTCAGGAAAAATATTTTTTCCTTGCCGACAGCGATTCGAGTCTTAACAGACTCCTCCCCTTACTAAAACAACAAGGCATTCATGAATTTGTCTACATCTACGATGTGAATAGCCCAAAAAGCCTGCCCAGCCTTTTAAAAAATACCAAAATCAGTCTCCCAAAAAAAGGCGACTTTTCTTTCTCGAACTATGTGATCAGATAAAAAATTCCTGATCTTCAAAGAGCCTCCCACGGGATTCGAACCCGCGACCTGCTGATTACGAATCAGAAATTTATTTGTTTTCTTAATTTTCCTTTTTTTCCTATACGGCAGGAAAATTAGCCCTATTTAAAGCTGATCTCCATTTTACATCCGTTTCCGGGAGAAGAAAAAATCTCAACATTACCATTATATGTTTTGACTCTGTGTTCAATGTTTTTAAGACCTATCCCCTTCCGTATTTCTGTGGTATTAAATCCTTTTCCATTGTCGTTTATTGATAATATCAAACCATCTTTCCCGTTTTTCAATTCTATTTCGGCTTCAGAAGCCTCCGCGTGTTTTAAGATATTATTCAATTGCTCCTGTATTATTCTAAAAATAACCACTTTTAGATCAACATCCGTTAGTTCTTCTTTATAAGAAGAATAATTCAAATTAATTTTTATTTTTTTTACCTGAGATATGTCTGCGATCATGTCCTCTATCGAAGTTATAAGGCCCTTTTCTTCCGCTTTTACGGGACCTACCAGTTCCTTTGATAATTTTCTTATCTCTTCAATGGCTTCGCTTACGATGTCTTTGCTTTTTAAAATGAATGGCTTGTAATCATCCTGCGTTAGGCTGTAACTGAGAAACAAGTTACAAGCCGTAAGCAATTGATTAATGTTATCATGCAGTTCTTCTCCGATTTCAGCACGTTCTTTTTCCTGGGCATCTATTGCCGCTTTTGTAATTTTCTTTTGGTTATTCAACTGTTCATCCACCAGTTGTCGCTGCAATTTTATCTTCTCGGTAATATCTGAAACCATCGCCAACGCGCCATTATATTTTCCAGCTTCGTCAATGATTGGGTTGGCAGATATATTCGCCCAAATTTGCTTTCCGCTTTTGGTAATGTATTTTATATCCCTATTTTCTATTATTCCTCTTCTTCTCCTGCCGATTCCTATTGACGCCTGCTTTTTGCCTTCTTCATCCATAAAATAAGAAATCTCTTTTCCCATCATTTCTTCCTCTGAATATTCAAGTATGTCGCACATCTTCTTGTTAACGAAGATGGTTCTGTTATTCTCATCAATCATCCATATGCCTTCCTGTGCCGTTTCCACAATTTGACGATACTTTTCCCGGGATTCATCAAGATTTTTTTCGGCTTTTCTCTTAGCAGATATGTCTTGTAAATAAACGGAGAGCCCCTCCGGAGAAGGATACAGAATTGCCTTAAAGGACATTTGTAAAGGGGGATAATAATCTTCTATCTGAATGGTTCGCTGCTCATTCATAGCCCTGTAGAAATTGTGATAAAAAGAATATTCCATTTCCGGGAATTCATTGCACAAGTTTTTCCCAATCAATTCTTGGGGATTGCGACCGATGATTTCAGAAGCTTTTTTATTTACATAGATATAATTCCAATTGGTATCAAAAGCGACGAAACCATCGGTAATCCTTTCAAAAACATTTGTCAACTCTTTGGTTTTTTCATGGACTAATCGTATCAGGTTTTTCTTTGTTTTTTGATTTTCAGAAATGTCTTTTGTAACTATTGCATATCCTGTCAACCGTTTCCGACTGTCATCAATGGCTGTAAAAATTACATTAGCCCAAAACACGGTTCCATCTTTGCGAACCCTCCAGCCTTCACACTCAAATGATCCTCTTTTCTTGGTCAATTGTAAATTCTCCTCAACAATTCCCTTTTCAATATCCTCCTGGTTGTAAAAAACGGAGATATGTCTTCCAATTATTTCACGTGATTCATATCCTTTAATATTCCGGGCGCCTTCATTCCAGGTCTGTATATAGCCCTCCGGATCGATCATGTATATGGCATAGTCTTTTACACTTCTTACCAATATCCTGAATTCGTCTTCATTTTCCTTGCCATGCGGTTGATTTTCTTTTTTACCTAATTTACCTGCTCCGGAAACCATCTCATTGTGAATGTTTGAGAAAATTAATTTATATAGCGAAACCATTCTGAAAATGAGTAGTTTCACATTTGCAAAGCTGGCATAGTTATTTTAACCGGACAACAAGAAAATACTCATTATACTGGACAATTAGGACATTTTTGAATTCATTTATGTGAAAAAGAAGATTCTTCCTGTCTTTGATATAAGCGATTTCCAGTACCTGGGGACAAAAGATGATTTTTATGCAAATGATTTCCGGTCCCATTTAAATCAGCACCATAATTTTATTCTCGCACCCCACAAGCACAACTTTTACCTGAGCGTATTATTTACAAGAGGAAGCGGTATTCATGAAATCGAATTCGATCGCTTTGATATTAAACCAGGGAGAATTTTTATGTTAGGTCCAGGTAAAGTGCATACCTGGCAATTATCAAAAGATATTGATGGCTATATCTTCTTTCATACCAGGGAGTTTTATGATTTTAATTTTACTTTTGATAAGGTAGAAAACTATCCTTTTTTCAGCAGTTTGCGTAACTCGCCTTTGATCGCCCTGAATAGAACGGATCAAAAAAAACTCGAACCTGTTTTTAAAGAGGTAGTTGAAGAATACCGGCAAAATGAATTGATGAAGTTTCAAAAGATAGCTTCTCTTGTGAATGTTTTGTATATCGCATTAGCAAGAAAATATTTACCGCAGCAATTAAGAGAAAAACAAAACTTATATTTTTTAGCGAAAGTGAAAAAGTTCGAAGATTTAGTTGATACGAATTTCAAGACAGTTAAATCCCCGAAAGAATATGCAAAGATGATGTTCATAAGTGAGAGACACCTGAACAGGCTATGCAAGATCAGTTTAAATAAGACCATAACAGAGCTCATTACAGAAAGGATAATTCTTGAGGCTAAAAGAATGCTGGTATTTTCAAAAGAGAGTGTTTCAGAAATTATTTCCGAATTGGGATATACAGATAGTTCCTATTTTTTCAGGCTTTTCAAGAAGAAAACAAAGCTTACTCCGTTGGAGTTTAAGAATAAGTTCAGTTAGTTTCAAAAAATAAAACAGGCAGATGCAACATTATGGCGAAGGCCTAGCACTCTATAATTTGCCGTTCTTTGCAAATGATTACAAAACGCTTTCAAAATTGTATTCAATGTGTATGCAAATGCAAAAAACTATTTGGATTATTCCAGATCTAAGATCCTGATCTTCAAAGAGCCTCCCACGGGATTCGAACCCGCGACCTGCTGATTACGAATCTGCGAAATTAATTGGCTTGTTCTTATCAAGTTGAATCGATTTTAGTATTTGGATAGAGATTTTACTCTCCATTGAAATCTTGTTTTGTCTTCCAAATCTATTATTAACAAACATTTAGACTCAGTCAGTTTCACAACAAGGATTAAACCAGGTACAAGTGAGGGTTATTTAAGTGAGAAGAAATAGCCTTTAAAGCTTTTTTTGCCTTGATTTTCTCATTTTTAACTAAATGGCTGTTAATCAGAAATTTGCGATTTTTTCTTATTATTGGTTTATGATTCTGTTTTTCGTTTAGCAAGTGTTTTTGTGCAAATATTTGTGCAAATGTCGAAGACCAATTAGTGAAGAGGAAAATGTACAATTTATGGAAGCACAGGTATCTATTCTGCAGGACACACGCCGGGAAAAAAGGAAAGGTTTGTATCCAATTAAATTGAGAGTTTATTTTAACGGCAAAGCCGTTTTGCATCCGCTAATCTATGATCTTTCCAAAGCTGACTATGAGAAATTGGGCGCAAAAAGAGTTAGCGATTCCCTTTCTGAAATCAGGGAAAAAGTCAACCGTATAGTGCTACAAGCAAAGGTTGCAGCGAACAAAATAGTACCCTTTGATTTTGGTGAGTTCCGCAAAGCTTTCGTCGGCAACAATATTTATTTTCGCAAACGAGCAAAATCCACTACAACCGCTTCGAAGCTCCAAACGTCTGCAAATGATATTCCAGATGAATGGAAGAAGAAATTCAGCATCTTTAGTGAGCCCTCGATAAACGCTGATTATATCTCGGTAGTCTATCATAGTGTAATTCGAAGCCTCCTTTATCAGGGGCGAATTGGCTCCGCCCGTTCCTACCAATTAAGTTACAATTCGCTCAAATCATTCAGGGGAAATGTCCGGGTTTCAGCAATCACACCGCAATTTTTGAAGGAATATGAAGGCTGGATGATAAATATCCAGGGAAACACCAGAACAACGGTTGGGATATATACCCGGGCGACTAGAGCGATTGTAAATGAAGCGATCGAATCAAAATTGATGAACCGAGAAGATTATCCTTTCGGCAGACGACGCTATAACATTCCTACTGGTCGAAATATCAAAAAAGCCTTAGACAAGACCATTATTTCAAAACTATACTATTCAAGGATAGAAAATGAGAACCAGCAGAAGGCCAGAGACTTTTGGTTTTTCAGCTTCTACGGAAATGGTATGAACGTGAAAGACATTTTATATCTCAAATACAAAAATATCAAAGGAGAATTCCTCGTTTTTGAACGGGCCAAAACAACGCTGACTACCAGGGGAGGTGAACCAATAGTTATTTCCTGTTTTATTAATGAAGATATGAAGGGTATCATTGAAAAATGGGGCAATAAAGATAAGGTACCCGAGAATTATATTTTTCCAATACTTACTCCAGGGCTTTCCCCTATCCGGGAGTTTGAGCTCAAACAGAATTTTATCAAGTTCATAAACAAAAACATGGCAAAAGTAAGCGACCAAGCGTCAATAGAAAAAAAAGTAAGAACGATGGAAACACGTCACTCAGCATCGACCTTAATGAAAAATGCTGGGATATCTCCCCATTATATAAAAGAGTCTTTGGGACACACCAGCTTGAAAACAACCGAAAACTATCTAGCCGGTTTCGAGAACGAACAGAAGAAGGAGTTTGCCAAAATACTTGATGACTTCAAAAAAGATGCATGAAGGTTCCTTTCTAACCCTAGTACAGCTAGAACTTTTTAATAAAACATATTATCATTCCGATACAGGAGTAATAATCAAATAAATGTGATTCTCGTTCACTATCTTTATTGACAGCAATTCGGAAGAAAAAATTAAAATGAGATGAAAGCAGAAGCAATGTCGTTGACTTTCTTAGGTAATGAAGGGCAAGTTAGGATTCCATTCTTTCAACGAGGATATGTTTGGACCATTGAAAATTGGGAAGATATTTTAAGTGATTTATTGGACTTTCAAAAAAGTCACTTCTTAGGATCCTTAATATTAAAGCAACTGGAAAGGCAGACAGGAAAACCAAAAGAAGTCTTAGTTATTGATGGACAGCAAAGGCTCACAACGCTGAGCATTTTGCTAAGAGCTTTATTCAATAGTTTTGACAAGGAGATAAAGATAAATTGTGAGGCATCACTTCATAACTATCTTTTCTATAAGCAAAACACAACAGACAAAGAATATTTTGTAAAAATATCGCATTCCAAAATAGATAAGAAATATTTTCAAAATGTAATAAAGAATGAAATTTCAGAGGCAGAATATGATGCGATATCAGTTGAAAATCCAACAACAAAAACAACTTCAAAGTCAAACAGAGTCATGCAGTGTTTCAAATATTTTACTGAAAAAATGCAGGATATTGCTTTAGACTATAGGTTGGACTTATTTAATAGGCTCTTAGATCAGGAGAACAAGATATTAGTAATGATTGACTTGTCTGAAAAGGAGGATGAGCAAGCAATTTTTGATACTATTAATAGCGCAGGTGTCAGGTTAAGCAGTGCTGATATAATTAAAAACGCACTTTTTCAAAAGGCATTAGACCTATTTGATAAGCAGGAGGACGTAGAAACATTGTATAAGGAAAATTGGGAAGGCATTTTTTCAGTTGATGATGATGCTGAAATATTTTGGGATACACCGAGAGCTACGGGAAGATTAATGAGGGATAACATCGAAATACTCTTACATTCAATATCAGTCATAAAAGGCTTTTTCGATCCTGATAAAAACACACTTTCTGACTTATCGAATTTGTATAAGATTTACATAGCGAAAATTACAAAGGATAATTTGAAATCGTTTATACTTGAGATTTCTAAATATGCAAAATTATTCAGGGATAAAATACTTGTTTTTAATAGTAGTACATTATTTAATTATCAAGATAATTACTCAAGGCTGTTCCATATTTTAAGCGTTAATGAGATTTCAACCTTTCATCCATATATCTTATCATTATTTTATAAATATGACAATAATGAAATCAAACTTAATGAAGAGCTTCATAAAGTAGAATCATTGATAATAAATAGAATGATTACAAAATCTGAAACAAAGAGCTACAATAAAATGTGTAAGGAGTTTATTAACAAGAATGCAGCAATTGATCAAAAATTGGCCGAACAATCTGATAATGACATAATTAATGGACTTTCAAACATTTCAAACAAAAATGCAAATCTTTTACTTTTTTGGGTT
Organism: Puia sp.; assembly: GCA_035317445.1. Classification (GTDB taxonomy): domain Bacteria; phylum Bacteroidota; class Bacteroidia; order Chitinophagales; family Chitinophagaceae; genus Puia. The sequence goes on along the minus strand of DATHGW010000153.1, from coordinate 32,477 downwards.
GAGCTGTACCGAAGATCCCAAGACAGCAAACAGTCTGTAAAAGAATTGAAATATAACTACTCGTTGGAACACTTGATGCCCCAGAAATGGGAAGAATATTGGAGTAACGTGGATGTATACGATATGAATTCGAATATTATCATTGATAGGGAAGCTGCTAAAAAAGAAAGGTATTCTAAGATCTACTCTATTGGCAATATGACATTGTTGAACAGTTCGTTAAACACTTCTCTTCGAAATTATGAATTCACCAAGAAAATAGAAGGAGAAGGAAGAAAAAGGGGAATAAGACATTATGCTGATTTAGGCATTACAAAGTTCGACATATTAGACAACTATGACAATGATGACAAAGTTTGGAACGAAGTAAAGATAAATCAAAGAACTTCCAGTTTAGCTAATGACATTATGAAAATTTGGTAAGATTGACTTGTATTAAGTCATCCTGATTCTAAAAATGGAAAACTCCTTTCTGGTATTATCAAAGAACAGCATTCTATCACTTAAAAATTACATTTGGGGGGACACTCAAGACTTTTTGCATATAGTACAAGAGTGTTTTGATGTCGTTTATTTAGGAGAAGAGGTTGTTGAGATAAAATTTCCCAAGTTCACTGCCTCTATTTACTATGCTTCAGAGCTTAATAGGACGAAAGGTAAAATAACTGGTCATATCTTGATTTATCTTAACTCAGACATGCCGATTCCGATTTCCGAAATTCAATCATTGTTTAAGGATCTTGTTATAGGAACAAATTCATATCTTTTTCTCATTTTAGGTCAGGAAGAAAAATTGCTTTTAAAATTCAATTGTGTGGGAGGATTGAATTAGCATCCAAATGGAATAATCCGCCAGAACTGAAATTTTTAAACCTTCATCAGCATTCGATGTAAAGCCCAGTGCACATGTTCTTAATAAAAGAAGCAATATAAGTAACTTTATATCTTACATCGCCTTGCACAATATAACTTACAACTTACCTATTCTAGGGGCTTGAAACGCTGATCTACAAATGAAATAATGGGTATTTGAGACCATCGATGTTACTGAATTTGGCTCTAAATGATGATGGCTTTTAGCTTCGGCTTTTGTTGCCATTTCATTGTTCATTAAGTCGATCTCCTTCCTTAAATCTACCTATTTTAACCGGATATATCGACAGATCAGATACCTAAATCAGAATTGAAATATTTGATAAATATTCATTAATAAAACAAAACTTCCATTACTTTAACTTTGGAAACCAGACAACCACTTAGACCTGTTAGCCAAATGAACGCCCAACCAACCATCTTTCTTAGAAGTTCCCTGGCACTTTTACTTTTACTGTGCCTTTTGAAAATGCCTTATGGGTACTATCAATTTATTAGACTTATGGGCTGTCTAAGCTTGGGATATTTCGCATATGAACAATTCAAGAAAAAGACATTTATTTTCGGGTTTGTCTTAATAGGTTGTGCTATTCTTTTCAATCCTATTTTCCGAATTCACTTTACTCGAACAGTGTGGAATCAGATCGACTTGATTATTGCAATAGGACTGCTAGTCTGGACAGTGTACGATCTAACAATCCTTTTTATCCGGAGAAAAAAACCCTAATGTAGCGTTACTATTGCACCCATTGATAAACTTTCATATTCGCTCATATTTCGTTCCCTTCGTAAAACGCTAAAATATAAACGTTGCATTTGCTATTCAAGATCAAAAAATAGCCATAGGTGCCAATTACTAAAAAATGAACAATGATAGACCAGTCAAAGATCATTAAACGCTTGGAGCTGATAAAAAACTTAGTTCTCTTAGAAGAAGAAAATGGTATTGTGACACATATTTCCAGGATTAAAGAATTTGAATTGGATCAGGATCTGGAAATTATTTTGACGCTACTAGAAGATAAAAGTTATAGTAAAGCGATGATAGCTATAGAAACTTATATAAACAAATTCAATCAACTACAATATTATACTAATCCTGAAATACAAGGATTAAAGCTTGAAGTAAAATCATTGGAAGCAGAATTAAATAAATTGTCCAACGAGAAAGCTGATATTGAAAAGCTCATTCATGAGTTTGGAGTAAAGCATAACCAGGAATTAGGAGAACTACTAAATAAAATTTTGTATCATCGTAAAGAAAAAGCAAAGGGTACACCACAACAAAAGGAGACTGAAAAAGAATATAATGAATATAACGATCAATATGAAATAGGCAAAACAGAATCTATCATTGAGCTTTCTGATGAAGAAAAAAATGAATTAAAACAGAAATACCGAAAAGCTAGCAAGCTATGTCACCCAGATGTGGTAAATGAAGACCAAAAAGAATTAGCAGATAGATTGTTTGCAGAACTCAATGCCGCGTACGAAAAAAATGATCTAATAAAAGTCTCTGAAATTCTGGCAAACCTCGTAACCGGAAATTTCTTTGTAAATAAGTCGGAAGCTATTAACGAAAAGCAATTATTGAAAGTTGAAATTGAAAAAATGCGTTTAAGGATTAAAGAACTAAAGGAACAATTAGAAACAATTAAAGAAAGCCAGGCCTATAAAACTATCAGCAATATTGAAAGTTGGGATGATTACTTTTCTTCCACAAAAGAAAAATTGAGAGCACAATTAAATGAGTTTGAAGGTGATGGAAATTAAACTTATAAAATATGAAGCTGGGCAACTGCAGAAAGTTGGCAATGCAATTGCTGTAACTAATAAATTACTTGCTTTAACTGAGTTTCAACTAATTCCTTATCGAAAAAAGAATAAGTGGGGTTTTTGTACACCTGATAAAAAGATAGTTCTTGATTGTGTATATGATGAAACTGAACCATTTAACAATGAATTTGCTAATGTTAGACTATTTTGGAAATGGGGACTTATTGATAAGAATGGTAATTTGAATATCCCTTGTATTTATGAAACTAGAATTAATTCTTTTTCAGAAGGATTAGCAAATGTTAGGAAAGATGGGAAATGGGGTTTTATTAATAATAAATCCGAAGTTGTTATCCCTTTTGGTTATGGTGGTTCTTCTTCATTTTCAGAGGGGTTAGCCAGAGTGCAAAGGAATGGTAAATATGGCTTTATAGGTAAGGACGGTAATGTTATCATTCCAATTATTTATGACAACGTTCATAGCTTTAATAACGGCTTTTCTTATGTTAGAATTGGAAAGGCATGGGGTACTATTGACAAAACAGGTAAAACAATTGTTCCTGTGGAGATTAATTCTTTGGAAGAACTTGATAGCCTAACTCATGAAACTGCAAAATCAATTTACCCAAAGATAATTAAGTCAGGCAATAAATATTTTATCGTTGACAAGGATGGTGAACCAATAAATAAGACCCCGTATGAGTGTATCGATAACAAAGAAATTGGATTTTCCAATGAATTAATTGATGTTAAATTAAATGGAAAATGGGGTTTTATAGACAAAAATGGGCATCAAATTATTCCCTGCATTTATGATGAGGTTCATCCTTTTTTTGATGGATTAGCAGGAGTTTTAAGAACCGAATATTGGGGATTTATTGATACGAAGGGTAATGAAATTGTTCCATTTATTTATAATGAAGTTGGTGCATTTGCTAATGGCATTGCAAGTGTTGCAATGAATGAAAATAATGGTTATATCAATAGAGAAGGCGTTCAATATTGGGAAGATTAACCTATAATATCTTAATAGTTGCGTTCAATATGCATCAGAGATTTAATTTAGAATATGGAAGAGAATGAATTAGTAAAATATCAAAGCAATCTAGTTAAAAGAGTAGGAAACGTTATAAACATTGCAAACAAATTATTGGAGTTAGGGGACCAAAAATTAATACCTTATCGGAAAAAAGATAAATGGGGATTTTGTACCGCCGATAAAAAGATTGTTATTGATTGTATTTATTTTGAGGCAAAGAGGTTTTCTGAAGGATTGGCGCCAGTCCGTAATGGTGACGGTTTTTTTGGCTTCATTGACGAAAAGGGAAATGTTGTCTTTCCCTTCAAATTTGGAAAAGCGGAAAGCTTTTCAAATGGTATTGCAAAATTTAATTCGGCGCCTTTTGGTCCTGGGAGAAGCGGATTTATTGACAAACGAGGAGACGTTATCTTTTCAGATTGTGATGAAATATTTAGCTTCTGTGATGGTTTAGCAAGGTTTAGCAATGAACATAATGTTTCTTATCAGGCAGGATCTGCTACATATTCATTATATGGCTTTGTTAATAATCAAGGAGATATTATAAAGGCTGCTATTTATAGTTATGCGAGGGATTTCTCAGAAGGATTTGCAGCCGTAGAGTTAGATGATAATAAATGGGGATATATTAACTCGCAAGGTGATAATGTTATCCCACAAATTTACCTATCAGCAACTATCTTTTCGGAAGGACTAGCATCAGTTCAATTCAATGATGATCCCAAGTGGAGGTGGAGGTGGGTCTTTATTGATAAAACAGGTCACATTGCAATTCCAGATACTGACCTGTATCACCCTTGGCACTCTATATTTTCAGAAGGATTAGCATCTGTTAAATCATCAAATAGATACGGATTTATTGATAAGCAAGGGAATTTAGTTATTCCGTGCATATATGATCTGGCAATAGGATTTTCAGAGGGTCTGGCACGTGTAAAAGTTAAAGGTTTGTGGGGATTTATTGATAAACTTGGAAATGTAGCCATCCCCTTAATTTATGAGTCATTATGTGATTTTTCAGAAGGGTTGGCTGCAGTAAGATTACATGGCAGGTGGGGTTTCATAAATAGGCAAGGAGATTTGAAGATCCCTTGTATTTATGTGGAGGATTCCAAAAATGAGTACAAATTTTCTGAAGGGTTATGCAAAGTAAGGGTTGTGGATCGGTATGTTGGTTTCTATATTAACAGTCAAGGTGTGGAGTATTGGGAGGACTAACCCGTTTGTTGAAAAGCAGTATTCAACACAACTTTACAATAATTATTAGAAGTTATTGAAATTAGTCTAACAAATTATCTGCCTTTTCCAATCACATATTAAGAACAAAATAAAATAAGACCGGGTGAAAAATGGAGGAAAACAATTTAATAAAATATGAGGGTGGCTTAGTTAAGCATGTTGGGAATGCAATTACTATAACAAATAAATTACTATCCTTAAATGAACGGAAAATAATAGTTGACTTATTTGTTAGCCATCCGGGCTTTTTTAAAACGCGAATTTCAAAAATTTACCCCTTGAATATTTTCTTAATTGAAAAATATAAGGATTTATGGGATTGGGGCGGAATCGGAAGTAATAAAAACATTAATCTCAATGGGGATTTTATAGACAAGTATAAAAATAAATGGAATTGGGAATCTTTGGGAATAGGCAAGAATATTAGATTGTCTCAAGGCCTTATAGAAAAGTATAAAACATTTAAAGATATTTTTAAAGGCTTAAGTAAAAATGAAAATATTACCTGGTCTGAAAAATTTATATCAAATTATTCAGATCAATGGAATTGGAATGATTTAGGAGGAAATGAATCTATTGACTGGACTGAGGAATTTGTCGAAATAAATTTTAAGAGAACGGAACTTTGGAAGGGGCTAAGCAGGAATAAAAAATTCTTTTGTTCAATAGATTTCATCAAGAAATATCACGAAAGTTGGAACTGGGAGTCTCTTACTGCAAACTCGGACATAAATCGGTCGGACTTACTTATTAGTTCGTATTCAAACAAAAATGGTTTTTGGGACGGCATTAGTCGCAACACGGGAATTATTTGGACAGATGATCTTATAGAAAAATACAAATCATATTGGAGATGGGACTATCTTGGAAGCAATCCAAGCATTAATTGGTCAGACCACTTGATCGAAAAATACCAAGATATCCCTTCTTTATGGAAATGTTTGACAGGTGGAGGCTCAGGGCTAAGCAACAATGAATCAATAATCTGGTCTGAAGAATTAATTGAGAAATATAAAGACAAATTAAGCTGGTTTCATTTGGGTTACAACGAACGGCTTCCCTGGTCTAAATCCTTTTTTGAAAAATACCACGAAAGGTGGTCATGGTTTGCGTTATGTATGAATAGAAAATTAGATTGGACTGAGGCCTTCATAGAAAAGTATGAATCTAGTATGAACTGGGGTTGGTTAGGCATGAATGATTCACTTCCCTGGTCTGCATCGTTCATTAAGAAATATGAATCAAAATGGCGGTACTCGGGACTTTTTGCAAACACTTTGATGTTAAATTTTTGGCAGAAGGCATTGCTGCCATATATGGATGATAACTTAATTGAAGAAGTCATAGAAAAATCTGGTAAATCAAAATGATTTTTACATTTTACTTATCGTATCATACTTGATCCGAGGACACTACAACATCAAAATTAACGCCAATTGCCTGGAAATGTTTTCGCCCACATTTGATTTTATCAGATTCTGAGTTGCGTAACTTTTCGAAATCCCTTGTCCCCTTGGTTTCCCTAACCATATAGATTGTAGCTTCTTCATGTTTTACAATAGCCCAATCCGGATTGTATTCACCAATTGGTGTTTCAACTCTGAACCATGAAGGAAGTTTGACAAAGAGCTTAATGTCTGTTCTTTTTTCCAACTCCTCAGCAAATTTTCGTTCGATGTCGCTGTCATAGATTACTTTATCAAAAACAGATTTTTGAACTTCAAGACATTGCTCAAAATAATTTTTAAGCTCATCTTCTCTAAACAACTGCATGCTCCACTCAGTATGGCCAACAGTAAGTTTCTCGTATTTGATTCCGTCAATCATTAGCCGATGAAGTTCACGGTTAATGATTGTTGATACTTCATCCATGAACTTTTGTGGATTGACAAGAAAATCAGAAAGCCTGCCGCTGCCTTTGATAATTTCTACAATTGTCTTCCTGGTTAATTCAGTCTGCTTCTGAATGTATGCGATAATATCAGGCAGACCGCCGGTGAAAGAAACTTTGTGAATATTTGCTTTAATTTCTTGGCTGGTGACGCCTTTGGCTTCCACGCCTAACTGTGCTTCACGATAGTTAACAGTGACTGGTTCTATTGCTTCCATTGCTTTAATTGAATCCGCACAGTTTTGAATAAGTTTGTCGGTGCTGTATTCAACCTGGTATGTCGTTCTGTGCTTTATCTTGTTCCAAAGAACTTCAAACTCGGGATCAATAAATACTTGCTTGTTTATTCTTAAGCGTTTTGGTTCTTCATCTTTCTTGATATGTCTCTCCAACTGGTAATTTTGGAGCACGCTAATTACTTCTGCTTCTGTCGAGCTAAAGGCCGTTGGCAGGTTTAAAGTAAATCCATCATCAGAAGGACGGAAAGAGGGCAATATTTTGCCTCCTTTATCAATAAATCCGCTGCCCATAAGTGCATTCCAAATTTCTTCAGATTGCAGTTTGGTGAAAATAATTTCTTTGTCGTCCGCCCATTGAACGATTCCCTTAAAAGCCATTTTAGGAACTTTTCCGAAGGTAACCCCACAATCTTCTTCATATTCGCTTTGAAGCTTAGACGCAAATTCATCGTAGCTTTCATTCGCTATGATCGTCAGTTTATTAATATTATCATCGAATACACGATCACCATTTTGATCTACAGGCAGCCGCAAACCGCGTCCAATTTCCTGTCTTTTTTTGATGGCAGAGCGACTCTCATTCAGCGTGCATATTTGAAACACGTTTGGATTGTCCCAGCCTTCTCTGAGCGCCGAATGTGAGAATATAAATTTCAGAGGCTCTTCCAATGACAAAAGCTGTTCTTTATTACGCATGATCTTAGCGTAAGTATCATCGTCGGCTTGTGTAGTGCCAGAAGTATCTTTTAGTATGCCTTTTTTGTCTTGCGAAAAATAACCATCATGTATTTTTTCTATGGGAAAAACATTGAGGGCAGCATATTGAGGAAGCTTGATAAGTTCTTGGTAGTTTTGCTCGAACGATTCAGCAAATTTTCCCGGTGTCGCTTTTCCGTCTTCTGAATATGACCTGTAGTTTGCCACCTTATCAATAAAGAATAAGCTTAAAACCTTAATCCCCTGACCACGGAGCTGTAATTCCTTATCAAGATGTTTCTTGATGGTATTGCGGATTTGAACATTTACTAAGTCGCCTTTTATACCACCTCTTTCTTGGCCTTTGTACAGCCTGCCAACGGTAAAATCTATGAACTCATTACCAGGTTCAGCATTAATGTCTAATACTTCAAATCCAGTTCTATAGACTTCTCTTTCGTTTGATATGGCGAAAAGGTCGCTGTTTTGATTAACCCAAAAATCCTTTTCTGTTACCTTGCTTTTTCCTTCTACCTGAATTCTTACCCTCGCTCGGATGCCTTTCTTGTTATCAACTTCTAATAGTTTAACGTAGGCGTCGTTCTGAGCATTTGCGCCAGTAACCGATGCAACAACGATCTGCTTTACCAGGCGAAGTTCATATGCTTTAACTGGGTCGAGTTTATAAACAAGATTATAAAGATTTTTGTGCGTAGCCGAAAAACGGAAAATGCATGCCGGGTTTAGCGATTTAATAGCCTCTTGGGCTTTAGGAGTATTGTCTACACTTTGGGGTTCATCAATAATTACGAAAGGACATGTGGCCTGAACAAATTCAATTGGTTTCCGACCAGATAATTTATCGCTCTCTTTAAAGATGACGTTACTTTTTTTATCTTCTTCACTATCAGAAAAGTCTTTCCTGAAAGAATCAATGTTAATCACCATTATCTGCAGTTGATTACTTGTAGCAAATTGCCGGAGTCTATTTGCTTTCTTACTGTCGTAAACGAAATATTCAAACTCTACGTTATTGTAGAGTGCTCGAAAGTGTTCCTTTGTGATTTCAAGGTTTTTGAGAGTTCCCTCGCGGATTGCAACACTTGGGACAACAATGATAAATTTCTTAAAGCCAAATTTCTGGGTTAGCTCCAAAATTGTTCGCAGATAGACATAGGTTTTTCCGGTTCCTGTCTCCATTTCAACAGAGAAATTCATTCCATTTTTTAAGAAGCTGACTTCTTGAATTGGATCAAGATCATTTTTATCTTGAATTTTAACGAAGTTTTTATAAAGGGCATTTTCGCTGATAACTATATTATTTCCAATACCGAGTTCTGATTGAATAAAACTTGTTTGTCCGGTTTCAACAGAGGTGTCTATTTCTACGGTGAATTCCTGCTGATTGAGAGTTTGTCCTTCAAATAGATTCACAAGAGAAGCAACTGCTTCTATTTGATATCCCTGTGTGCTGTCAAACTTTAATTTCATAGTTAAACAGTTCTAAAATTGAGGACGTTTTTACTTTTCATTATTTGAACAGCATTTGTCTTTAGCTGATCATTATTCTGAAATCCCTCATCAAGACAAATGACTCGAGTGGGTTCTTTTTCAGCGATTGCCTTAATCAGCTCGCGATTTAGGCTTCTTTCCAGACAAATTAATAATTCCCCACCTTCAATGCTAAACACGGAACTATTTTCAATTGTCAATTTTTTAATATCAGTCGAAAGTGTAAACCCTGATTTCAGAAGGATTTCATATAGGATAGCTTCTTCCTTCGCTTCCACCGAAACGTGACTAACATGAAGGTCAAGCGCACTTTGAACCGCGGTTTCACTTTTAGAAATAGAAGTATCCCAAGCTTTGAAATTAGATTTTTGCAAGTTGAATGTCTTAAAACCTAAATCTAACTTTCGCTCTTTGGTGTTATCGGTATTATCGAACAATGTCCCTTTGCTAGAAGTACTAACTTGGCCTTTCTCATTAATGATTTTTTTGATCGCGCGCCTGACTCGCTCCTTGCTTACTTCAGCCAAAGTTTTGTATCCTGATTTGTAGGCCTCAGAGTCGGGTTCTGTAGGCTCGGGAAGTTGCACAGAAATGAAACTATGATTGCCCAGATCTTGAGCATTTAATTGCAATACTGCTTCTGCTGTTGTTGATGATCCGGCAAAAAAGTCTAGAATGATTTCGTTTTTCTCAGTTTGCTTGACAGACCCCAAAAGCAGCCGAAGCAGTGTTGTGGGCTTTGGGTAAGAAAAATAGTTCTTTCCCTCGAAAATATTTTCAACTTCGATGCCCCCATCGCTCTTTAGTGAGAGAATTGAGCGCAACAACAGTGAGTCTAACTCATCTAAATAATTAATCGAGCTTGGTTGCGTATTTTCATTAGAATCAAACCAAATTCTTCCACAAACAAATGATCCGTCATGGAGTTGTTTAATATCAGTATATTTTCCATTGACTATTTTAGCCGCATCATCGAATGTTTCCTGCTTCCACCTCCACCCGCGATCGGGAATTTTTACTTCTTTACCGGTTTCTGGGTGGTATACAGTATATCTTGGCCCATAAGTTTCCGCGTTAGGCCAACTCATATTAATTTTCCCCCACAGGCGATAATTTTCATCCAGGGAGTTATACAGCGTTATCCCTCGATCATATCCCTTCTTGTTAAAGAGCTTTGAAATCTCTGCTTCAGCTTCTTTGATTGGAATTTTTTTGTTCTTTATTTTGATCAGTACTTCTTCGATTTCTTCCATCCCCTCTTTGGGCATCTTAAATTCATGTTTGTAATTTTTATCCTTCACATATAAGAGAATATATTCATGGATATTGCCTATACCTTTATCGTTTTTGGGAACTCGTTTATTCCAAGTAATGCATTCTATGAAATTTTCTTCACCAAACACCTCATTGCATATAGCTTTTAGGTTCTGAACCTCGTTGTTATCGATGGAAATAAAAATCACACCGTCTTCTCTTAGTAAATTCTTTGCAAGAAATAAGCGCGGATACATCATGTTCATCCACTTGCTGTGGAATCTGCCATCGGTTTCTGTATTTATCGAAAACTTTCTTCCTTCACTATCAACTTGACCGGTATATTCCAAATAGGTGCTAAGATTTTCTGCGTAATTATCAGGATAAATAAAATCCTTTCCGGTATTGTAAGGTGGGTCGATGTAAATAATTTTTATTTTACCCAAGTAACTCTTCTGGAGAAGTTTTAAGACCTCTAGGTTATCTCCCTCTATAAAAAGATTCTGCGTCTGATCAAAATCAATACTCTCTTCTCTGACGGGAACGAGCGTCGCGATGCTTGGCTGCTGGATTGTTTTAAAACAATCCGCCTTCCCAGGCCAATTCATGCCAAAGCGTTCTTTGCCGACCTCTACGTTCTCTCCAAGAGTCAGTTTTAGTTTCTCCCAATCGATTTTATTTCCCTCGGTGAATGCTTCAGGAAATAGCTCTTTCAATTTTTCAATTTGAGCCTCTTTCAAGTCCATCGACGTAAGGGGCATTTTTTCTATATGAGGCATGGTCGCGTTAAGTTTTGTCATTTAGGTTCTTCCAAGGGATACAATCTGATTGATCCGTTTTTTGTTTCCCAATACGATCCCGACTTGTTCCTATCGGGAAAGTTTCCGGAATCCGGGCATGTGATTAGTTCAGTAAGTTCTAGTGTCAGCTTGCCCAATTGTGCGACATCCGTATCGCTAACCATAGAGCCATCGTAGTTATAGTGTGCGCCGACCCAGTTTCTCACGATAGCCAACTGTTTTATGTTATTCAATATTGTTTTCAAATCAGTGGTCTTCGCAATGATTGATTGATCGTATTTGCCTGCCGCATCCTTCCCAATGTGCTCAACCTTTATAACATCCATGAGTTTTTTAGATATCGAATCAAGCAATTCGCGGAGCTGATAGTCATTCTTCGCTTTTCTAGAAACCCTGCATCCAAAAAGAATGGAAAGATAGTCAAATACGTTTTCCAGAATGATGCCGGAGATGCTGACTATTTTCTGCCGGTCAAAATACCTCGTGTCGTTAATTGCATGGCGAAGTTCGTCAATGGCAAGCCTGCCATTTTGAATTCTAATTCCATTATCCAGCGACCAAGGCCTCAGCTCTACAAAATGTACCTTTTGACTTGGCGCTCTGTTGTATCTGTATCTGTCTTTCCACGGCCTATAGTGTGTCGTTATAATAATATGCGCAAAATTATCCGCTTCGTCATGCAGAAGCCCGATAAAACGATCCAGGTGATTTTCATCTACGGACATTACAACGTCATCAAGAATGAGGATTGAATTTGCCGCGCCATATTTCTTTGCCATCGCAAGAAAAACACAAATTCCGAGCGTGTCCAGGTGAGATTCGCTGTAAACAGATTGCGGCGTGATCCCTGATTTGTTGTAGAAATCGGCATTTAATTCCAATGAGTTTTTAGCCGCCTTCTTCAATGTAAGAGCAATTCCGCCCAAGTTTTCTTTTGGATGCAATTTTTGGTATAGCGCATCGACATCCGAAGAAATTGACAGCAATTCGTTCTGAATAAAGTCTTTCCTCGTTTCTTCAACGTGGGTGAGGGCTGCTTTAACAGCGGTAAGCAATTCCTGGGTATTCTCTGATTTTATACGAGAGTCTAAAATCGACTTATACTGTCCTTTGATTAAATTATGTTGATCAATAGCAGTTTTTATTTTTGTGGCCGCTGTTTGTTGATTTATGATTTCAGCACTTATTTCAGGGAATACGCCTGAAAGGGATATTAGCTTTTCTTCGGAAGTGTCGGCGGATTTTATAAAAAAAAGTTTTGCGGCAATACTTATGAACGGCTCATTCGAAATTGCAGAGATTATTTTTTCAATCTCTTGGACTTTCTGAATCAGTGCAGAGCCGGTGGATTCACGAATTTTAATTTTCCCGTCCGTTTTTTGTCGCGCTGTCCTTACGCCCAAAACGAGTTCTTTGAAAGAATTCATTGATTCAATTTTTGAATCAAGAGATTTTACGACTTCGTCCCGCCCAATTTTATTTTCACAAACGGGGCAATTTTTTAACTGATCTTTTTCTGCAATGAATTTTTTTGCAGATTGTAAGAGCGCAAGAAGATCGGTATTTGCGCTTTCATTTCCCTCTTGTGCCGCCTTCATCTTTGCTTCTGCATCGTTCTGTGCTATTTTCGCTTGTTCGACATCAAGTCCGTCAGATTTATATTTTGTTTCCGTTTCTTTAATAGAGTTCCATTTCGTAATGACGTTTTGAAGTTGGGAATGTTTTTTTTCCTCTGTTTCGATAACCTTGCCTGTCTCCTGCTTTGCCCAAGCTTCCCAGCTTGTAAGCGGCTTCCCTTCTTTTATCCATGCTTGCTCTAAGGTTGTCGAGGCACTGTTCAAAGTGCTAATCGCAACACGCTGATCGTCCTCAGTGTCCTTCATCAATTTTCGCAAAGCATCTTCGCTTTTGGAAATATTACCGACATCAATAAATGAATGAAGCTGTTCATATCGTTTATGCGGCTGCTCTTCGATGAACTGAGTAATTTGACTTCTACGAAGATGCCTTATGATAGGGTGACCGACGTTAGGCGTTTTAACGAATGTCGCTGTGGATGAAAGCGTCGTTAGAAAACTTCCGGCATCTGTGCTTAATGCGATCTTCACGTCTTCAGGTTTCCGTGAAATGGAGGTATAAAAAGATTTGTTTATTGAAGATTTATCATCAAGCGATCCATGTTCACCAGTGCAAAGGCAAACAAGTGAATCAGTAATTGTGGATTTACCATTGCCATTTTCGCCGAAGATCATGGTAATGCCTTTTTCACCGTCGAATTCAATTACTAACGGCTTGCTCGCGCCCCTAAAAGCGTCAATTTGCAGCGTTTTTAGTTTCATCGGCTGAAGGTTTTGGTTTGTTGATGATTTCTTCAAGGAGTGTTTTCCAATCGGATTCTTTATAGTTGCCCAGACTAATTCCCTTGATAAACGCCTTTTCGGACGATTTATCAATTAGGCCTGCCTCAAGCAGTTTTTTTGCAATCTGCTCGGCAAGAGTGTCATTTGGATTAGTTGTGCTCATAAGCTTTTACTTTATATTCCATCGAATAATAAAAAGAGTATTCTCGGTCATTTGTTGTTCAAGGCGCTTTTCGATTTGATCTAATAACGCCTCTTTCGTTTGGTCTATTTCCTTTGCCGCGCCATCATATTCTCGCCATGCGTCGTCCCTTTCAGATTCTAGTTTCCTTCTGTCCTTTTCAAGTTTCAGTTTTTCCGGTAGGTTCGGGGCAAGGCGCGCCTGTTTTTTTAACTGGCGAATTTCCTCATCAAGATCCTTTAGCGTTATTTTTAAGGAATTTCGTCTGTCTTCGCCCCATTTATCTAGTTTTTCAATTTCCGTTTCAAAATATACCGCATTTTTAATTCCGATGGCCTCAAGAATTTCCAGCTTTTTTTCTTCATTTATTTTTTCAATAAGATTTTTCTTCTCCTCTATCAGAGATATTTCATCTTCTGGCGAGGTTGCGGGAAGAGAAAAAAGTCTTATACATTGCTCGCTATCCAGCTTCTCTCCGTCATCGTTGATCGCAGAAAGGATGACATGATCTTCGGTGTCGAATGTCGTGACGGTGAGATTTTTTGCTAAGAGCCAGCCTGATTTATTGACCAAAGAATTAAGAATAGATATTTTCACCGGCGATTCTGACAGATTAAAGGTCAACTCTTTTGGGGGAAGTTCAAGGGATATGCATTGCTCAATGATTTTTTGGGCAAGAGGGTGGCTTATTCTATAAATATTTGCTTCCTCTATGTGCTTGCCAATTCTGTATGGGCCGGGATGTATTATTTGGCCCTCAAATGGATTGCGCTTTAGGGTGAATGAATGCTCATCGAGTGCAAATTCTGCATTTTCACCCAGGAAATACTTTGTAATATTCCAAAGCCAAGATTCATACTTCGATAAATACGCCTTGCTCTCTTGGAGATTAATTTTTAATTTTTCATGTACTTCTTCATCAAAATTTTCGAGCAGATTTTGACGCGTTCTACTTAAACTATCAGAAATGCTGCCTTCAAGTTCGGCTTTCAGTTGATTAAATGCTTCAGATATTTGATCTGTCGTTCGACAATTTTGATAAATTGAAGCGATTCGTTTCTCAAAATCAACGCCGCTTTCAATACTCCCCAATACTTCGTCACTTGCTCCAAAGACACCACTAAATAAATTGAATTTCTGTTCTAATAATTCATACACCCGAACATCTGCGGCGTTGGCTTTGTTCAAGAAATTGACAACAACAACATCAAATTTCTGTCCATATCGATGGCAGCGTCCAATTCTTTGCTCAATTCTTTGAGGGTTCCAAGGCAGGTCGTAGTTAATCACCAGTGAACAAAATTGAAGGTTTATTCCTTCTGCCGCTGCTTCTGTCGCTATCATTATAGTAGCTTCATCTCTGAAATAATCTACAATGGCAGCTCTCATGTCGGCAGTACGTGATCCCGTTATTCTATCCGTCCCTTGGTACTTCTCAGACCATGCACGGTATATTTCTCTCGATTTAAGATCGCTATTTGTGCCGTTGAACAAGACAACGCTTCCCTGATATCCACGCTCCTCCAATATTTTTCTTAAATATTCCTGGGTTCTAGTGCTTTCAGTAAAAATGATAGACTTGCGAGCGGCGCCAAGTCTTTCCAGCTCACTAAAACCTTTGTCTAGGGCGGTAAATAATTTTTCTCCTTTTGAGTTTATTTGAATTGATTTCGCAAGTGCCTCAAATTCTTTAAGCGCAATAATTTCCCTTTTGATATTTTGAATATCATGATCGGAAACTTCAGTTTCTTCTGCCTCGTCACTATCTTCCAGCCACTCATCTTTTAGTTCGTCAAAAGTCTCAAAGTTCTCTCCAATTTCTGAATCAGTATTGCTATCCTTTGCATCTTCAACAACAAGATTCAATTTTTTAACCAGAGATTCCAGTGTTCCTGAAATTGCATAGGTCGAAGACGCCAATAATCTTCTCAGTATAAGTGTCATCAGTTTTCTTTGGCTGGCTGGCAAAGCATAAAGCGTGTCTCTTTGAAGATATTCCGTGACTAAGTCGTAAAGCTTTTGTTCCTCATCTGTTGGGAAAAACTCTTCAACTAATGCTATTCTATTCGTGTAGCGGATATATTCTAAAACCTGCCGACGTAGTGTTCTCTTGCAGATGGGCTTTAATCGTTCTTTTAGTTCGTTGAATGTGCTTTCCTCAGCCGAACCGTTCACCTTGCTATATTGTGCTTTGAAACTTTTAAAATCTCCAAAGGCATAGTCATCTATGATGCTGACTAATCCGTATAATTCTAAAAGACTATTTTGCAAAGGCGTCGCTGTGAGTAGGATTTTGGGAGATTTATCAACCGAGTTTTTAATTGACCGGGCGATCTTATTTGAAGTTTTGTAAACATTTCGCAAGCGGTGCGCTTCATCGATAACAACCAAGTCCCAGTCGATTAACTTAACATAGGATTCCTTGCTTCTCGCAAACTGATATGAACAAATGACAATTTCAGTCTTGTGAAAGGGGTTTAGCTGCTGCTTTTTTATGGCCTCGTTAAAGGATTTCGCCTCCAAAATAAATGAAGGAAGAAAGAATTTATCCAGGAGTTCTTGACTCCATTGCTGTCTCAGGTTGGCAGGAACAATAATTAATATCTTGAGTTTTCGCTCTGCCCACTTTTGTGCAATGACTAAGCCAGCCTCAATGGTTTTTCCAAGGCCCACTTCATCAGCAAGAATGGCTCCTTTTGACAGGGGCGAGCTGAATGCAAATAACGCAGCTTCTACCTGATGTGGGTTTAGGTCAACTTGAGCGTCAACCAAAGTAGAAGCCAACTTCTGTATCGTATCCGAAGCGCTTCTTTTTATCAGTTCATGAGCAATATATTTTGCATGGTATGGCGTAAAAGTCATTCTATATTTTTTCCTGATAAAAGAATTACTAAGTATTCTAGGATTCGACTCAGGTGTTCGTGCGTTATTCCCACCAAAATAATCCAAGACTTCCAAGCACTTTCGTGAAACACCTGCATGAGCCTTTATCGAAAAAAAGGTAGTGTCTCAGTTTGAATTTGATGCTTGACCGGATAAGCAATCCGTTTTGTATATTTGCTATATGGCAAAGAAAGCAAAATTACCAGCTGACGTTAACAAGCGGGCAAAATCAATCCTCGATATTGTTACCGGCGAAGCTAATAGTAAAGTTAGCGAACAAGATGGAATTAAGGCGGCTGCGGCTGCATTAGGGCGAAAAGGCGGCCTGAAGGGAGGGAAAGCAAGAGCAAAATCATTAACGGCAAAGCGGCGATCAGAAATAGCTAAAAAAGCTGCTGCTGCAAGATGGAATAAAAACAGTTAAAATATTTCCGGTTGAAAAACTTTCTTGTACTTCTCTGAAAATTCTTTCAAAAATTCATACCATTGGCCATCTTTATATTTATCCATCATCCTATTAGCTTGGTTTCTAAACTTAGTTATTGCTTTTACACCATCTTTTGTTAAAAACTCATGGCATTTAAACAGCCTTATGCCATCAGGCATCGCAAAAACAATTAAAGTGGCTAAAACCTCTTGTGAAAAATCTGTGGAGAAGCGATCGTATGTGAGTTTTTTCAACAACTTGCCCGCGAGATATGGCTTTTCATATTTCTCATAGTCGTGTTTCATAAGATGGGGATGTAATCGAAACATATTTTTGAAAAACCGATTTTTATTTGGGAAAATAGCTGTATATGGACGTTTAAGAGATTGTACAAAGAGTTTAATACCTAATCTCGTTACTACTGTACCGCCGCGCAATTCAAATGGTTCTTCTTCAAACTGTTCTTTTCTTCTATTTCTTTCTTTTGTTAATTGTTCTACGTCATCAAGTAGAAAATCGGTAAGTAATCTTCTTTCCTCGGCAGATTCAGGACTGATTTCAACAATCTTTTTAGGATTAACTGAAGGTTTGGAATTTTCATCCACTTTTTTTGTAACGTCTGGCTCTTTCATTTTTATTAATTGTAAGTTAGTTGTTTTTGTTCACTAATCATTTCCTCAAACGGTCTTTCTTCTGCCCAACTATAATCAATGTCACGGACAGTTTTCTCAACAGGTGGTGAATACCTTTTTGCTCTTGCCCAGGCCTTGCGATCCTTAGATGTGAAAGCATTGAATGCATAGATTATGCTTCGGTGAACATGATTTTCATTGGCGATTTCCTGCAAATAAATGGGATCATTCATATAAGATTTGACAGCCGCTAATTTTTCCGATGAAAACAAGTAGCCCCTAGCAAAATCATCTGCATATTTTTCCCTTTCTTGTACTGTGAGCTCTTCGTTATCGTCGTCAGTTAAGTGGTAGGAGTTGTTTTTTATGTCATCAAGGTCAAAGAGTATATGATAAAGCTCGTGCAACAAACAAAACCAAAGTGTAGAATAGTAATTCTGATAATTTGTTAATACAATACAAGGTTTATTATTAATATTAAACGTTGCACCTCTTAGCTGAAGTCCCTGAAGTGGAGGCTGATAAATTACCGTAATACCTATTTTATATAACGCCTTAATGACTTCTGATAATCCACGTTCCTCGTTCAAAGTATGCCACCGAATTTGAGGAAAATATTTTATTAATGCTTCCCTTTTATATTCATGTGGATTGTCAAGTTCCTCAAACGTGCAGATAGCAGTTCTTATCCAGAATAACCGTGTGTCCAAATTTTTTGGCTTAAATAATCCAGAGCTAAAAGCTACATCCACATTTGGCTTTTTATACTCATATATTGATTTGAAACCCAACCTTGCATTAATTCGCTTTTCAATGTGATCAAAATTTGTCAAGCTATGAATTAGCCCCGCTTTTTTTAGGACTGGCAGGTTGAAGTTATCTTTGATATATTTTATTTTTTGCGGGGATGAATTAGAAGTATGAAATTTTTTTTGCAAAGAATCTAAATAAAGCTGGAAGACTTTTTCTTTTGGTATCTGAAGAAAGTCTGAAAGCTTGACAAGGTTTGTGACATCAACTAATTTTTGCGTACCATCTAATATCCCATCGAGGGTGCGGTAGGATATACCCAATATCGCTTGGACATTGGTTTTGTTGAGTTTTAATTCCAGTAACTTCTTGTCAAACAAATCCTTAAGTTCTTCCCGCTTAAGGGCGTTATTTAGTAAATCGTCTATATTAAAAAGGTTGTCGGACATAAGAAATGTATGCCTGCATTTTTGATGGCGAAGCTAAGGTACTAATTTACAACGTATGTAACAAAAAAAATGTAAGTTTACACTGTAATAAAATAAACTGAACTAAATGCTTGACCGTTCAAGAAATATCACTTACCTTTACTCTATGAACAAGCTGCCAATAGATAAAAGAGTGCAAATAATTAATTTATTAGTAGAAGGAAACAGCCTTAGATCCTGTTCCCGGATCGCAGACGTTTCAATCAATACGGTTACAAAGCTCCTTGTTGATGTTGGCCGGGCCTGTCAGAAATTCCATGAGGAAACAGTCCGGGGGATTTCCGCTAAGAGGGTGCAGTGTGATGAAATTTGGTCGTTTGTCTACAGCAAGCAAAAGAATGTCCCGCAAGGCATGGAAGATGAAGCAGGGGACGTCTGGACATGGACGGCCATTGATGCAGATACCAAGCTCGTAATGTCATGGCTGGTTGGGGATCGTAGTGTAGACACCGCCGTATGTTTTATGAACGATGTGGCATCCCGGTTAAAGAACAGGGTACAGTTAACCTCCGATGGGCATTATGCCTATTTAGAAGCCGTTACGGAAGCGTTCGGTAGCTATATTGATTACGCCACGTTGCAAAAGATATACGGTAAACCGGGGGGCGGGGGCAACGCGGAAAAGAAATACAGCCCCGCTGAATGTATAGGCTGTGACAAAACGGTTATTTCAGGCAATCCCGATCCTAAGCATATTTCTACCTCTTACGTGGAAAGGCAAAACCTGACGATGCGGATGCACATGCGCCGTTTTACCCGGCTTACCAATGCCTTTTCAAAAAAAATAGAGAACCATTGTTATGCTATTGCGCTGCACTTTGTCTATTACAATTTCGTAAAGATTCATAAAACGTTAAGAGTGCCTCCCGCAATGGAAGCTGGCTTGATTAAGAAGTTAATGACTATTGAAGACATTGTTAATCTATGTTGAAAATAACTATCTGATATATTGTGAAATTTAGAGTAATGGTATTTTTTGCTTAGTTTTGAATGCACAATCGCCTCAAAGCTAAAATGTTAAGAAAATCATCGTTCAATATTGATAAAGCTATTTCAGCCATAAAATTAATCTTGCTGGACATGGAAACCCACACTGCCGGATTCCACAAACTTTTCAAGATTCTTTATTTCGCTGAAAAAAAGCATTTAGCTCTTTATGGGAGATCAATTTTAGGGGACAGGTATGTCGCAATGCAAGCTGGCCCAGTTCCATCGAATACTTATGATTTATTGAAAGTTTTAAGGGGGGATTCTTTATTTAGTATAGATGTAGATTTATCCAAGGATTTTGAAGTTAGTAATAATCACTATGTTCATTTGCTTGAGCCAAAATATGATTATGATATATTTTCAGAATCAGAAATTGAATGCTTAAAATTTTCAATAGCAGAAAATAAAAATCTAACATTCGGTATTTTGAAAGAAAAGTCTCACGACGAAGCATGGAAATCAGCAGATAAGGAAGATACAATTTCCATCTTTGAAATTGCGAAAGCAGGAGGGGCTAACGAAGAGTTGCTAAAGTATATTTCAACACGCATGGAAAATAGAAGACTTGATTTAAAATAGACTCGCTTGTTTAAGGTTGGTACTGTCATAAGGATTTTTGCGGAGGAAGCGCGCCCAAACCCCAAGGTTAAATATGTAATTATTGTGGGAAGCAGCAGTGATTCGGTGGGCTTTATATTTATTAATAGCGAAGTCAATCCAAATCATCTAAATTCTGCTAATCTTCAGGCTCTCCACTACCCGATAGTTCATACTGAATGCCCATATTTGGACGAAGATGAGTCCTATGCCGATTGCTCTGAAATATTTGAAAGGCCTAAGAGTGATCTTAACACTCTTTTACAAAAAGAGCCAGGTAGAATACAAAAACCACCTCTTACTGCCGAAAGAATTGAATCTATTTTGGATATTATTAGAAGAGCAAAAACGATTCCACCTGCCGATAAGAAAAAGTTTGGAATAATCTAATATGCGCTATCATTTAGATATATTGAAAGATCTTCAGGATTTTCTATCTGAAAATAATCTTACCATTGAATTACAATCACTTCATAATGAGGTATTAGCCAGTTCTACCGGGGGAGAATTATGCATGAGAGTAGGGTCATGGCTTCTTACATTCCGTGTCACAAATAGAAAAGACGCATTAGGAATGGATAAATTAATTACTGAATTTATTGATTACTGCCATTTCAATGGCCTCTTCCCTATTCCGATTAAATAAAATTTCAAACTGAGACACTCCCGAAAAAAAGGACATTTTGCAAGACATTCTAAACAAAATAACACAATTTTAGTTGCCTAAGAAAAAGAATCTCAATGTTTTACATTCTCTCCACTATGCCTGATATGCGTTACAGATATTGGAAAATCATGGATTAATTAAATGTTGGGGCGGGATAAATTCAATCACCGACCTAACAGAAGCTGGGCGCATCGTTGCTAAAATGTGAATCCGAAAATTCTTTGCATCTAAATCTGCATTAGCGATTCTTAAAATGGAGAATGTAGAACTACAAAACAATTTACTTAGGAAGTAGGTTAACAATAAAGACTTAGATAAAGACCTTAAGAACGCGCAAGCCATTCTCACCGAGCTGTATCACGAGAGACAAAACCAAAGCGGCACTGAGCAGCCATAAGTTTCATCCTGGGTGTGATAATCACGGCCATTGTTAATAAGATGTTTAAGTAACGAAATCCCTTTTTCAGTAATTTGCACTAACAAAAATCCACCCATAATGTTAACACAATCCAATGTCAGCGATCATGTAATCGCTCACCATGTTAAAAGATTCTTTCCTTCATTGGTCAAGTATGAACCGGAGTATTTACCCGTTCTAGGCATCGATCCAGTAAACAAACCCCCATACTTTTTATACATTTGTCCTCTTTGCTTAAAAGAGTTGATCTTACTAATGCCTGGTATCGGCAAGCCAGCGAGTATGAATTTTACTCCCGATCATTTTCCACAGCAATCGGTAGGCAGCGCGTTGAAATTCTCCGTCCATACATGCGAAAAATGCAACAGCACGGCAGGGCATGAATTCGAAAATGCTCTTAAAGAAAAGGTTCGCCAGGTAGCTTTTGATAAGGGCACGCCCTCCGCGTCCAGGAATATTAGGTCAAGCATCTCAGGTGTTGCCGGTACATACAAAGGAGGCAAGTTTATCATTGATAAAGACGGGAAGCTGGAAATACAACTCAAGGCGAATGACCAGGTAAAGGCTAAACCTTTGGACGAATGGATTGAAGAAAGCAAAGATGATCCAAATCCAAACTGGACAATGACAGTAACAATACCGAATGCGTCAGAAAAGGATGTCATTCGTGCACTGGTAAAATCAGCATTCCTTTTTTGTTTTGACTACTGGGGATATGATTTTGCATTTAATGAGAACGCGCGGTTAATGCATAAGGTTATTACTGGGGAAATTGAATACCCGGTAACCAATGCAATTCATTTTATTGGCGACGGCCTAAAGTTTACACAGGATCAAAAAATCCCGCTCGGACTCTGCTATATAAAAACTCCCTTGGATCTTCGCACTTATTTTGTAAACATGGTTCTTACCGATAAGGAGAGTGGGTGCAGAATTCTTGCGTCCGTTCTGGTTCCCAACCCGACAACAAATGGGTGGTCTGATTTAGGACGAATTGATGCAGCCTTAGCAAGCGCCGGAACTACACAGTTGTATATTGAGCAATTGCATGGATTTGAATGCGAAACGATAACGGAAGGCTATCTTAAAAGCTGGCAGATGATCAGCGCGTTATAGCGTTTTTAGATTAACAGTACTTTCGAAATGCTGCGCGTCTGGAGCTAGAACAGGGTTACAGCATATAATCCTTCATTGTATGTCTTTTGTCAATGCATGAAAGTAAAAAGGTCTTAGGTATTTGGCTAAAACCCTTGCTGGTAGTAGCTCCGCACATTGGACTTGAACCAACGACCCTCAGACTAACAGCTTGCCCCGTTGGCTAATGCATTTTAACTTCTTTTTACTTAATAGGCTTTGGGGTATGCGTACTTGAAAACAAACTGAAAATTATCTGGACGGCTTTGAAAATACTCAAAAGAAAGAATTTGCCAAAATATTGGATGGATTCAAAAAATTATGGTGCCCCAAAAAAGCAGGTTGTTATCAGCTTATGGAGCGCCCCTCATTTTCGCACCAGGAGGTGAACCTTTCCGGGATCATTTAGAACCTCATCCATTATATTATCCGCAATATTTTGGATTTCCGCCTTTACCTTCTGATAAATGTTCAAAATGTCTTTAGGATTTATCCTTCGAATAAATGGCAATGGCCGGAACGAATCACTTTCCAGTTTTAGGCCTGGGTGATCATTTAAAATCTTCGCATGAAAAGTCTTGTGCTCAATAACCTCATCTGGATTATCAGCTACCATGCCAACAAATTCCCCCGAAGAAAGGCTTGTTATGGTTGATGCGGGGACCGAGATTTCCAACTGCTGGGACTTACTAATTGAAGTATCTGAGCTATTGATAGAAAGGCTTTCCCTCTCCTGCATGATCTTCGGAAATCTTTTGGAAAGAGATTCAGCCGTTTCTCCACTAACCTGGCCGCTGATGATATTTCCTGTCATGTTGAATATGGTTTCGGCCTCCTCTTTGGAATAAACCTTCTTAAGTTGGCTATAGTCCTGAATAGTGATTATAGGAACTATATTATTTGATCGGCCGGTTGCAATAATCGTTTGTATGCTGCTCACCCGGATGGTGCCAAATTCGTCATAAATGGTGCTACATTTGGCTTTTCCTCGCTGGTTAATGATCTTGTTCAGCCGATCGCAAATAAGCGAAATAACAGGCGCTAATGCCTCCGATTTGACAGGATCATTTCCAAGACAAACGATCTTGGGGGCTTGGGGGTTGTTAATATCCAGGCTGAAGTCATTGCCAGATAAAATATAATAGAGCTGTGGGGAAGCAAGTCTGCCGAGCGGGATGCGAACGGAAGCCATCTGGCTGTCCACTGTTTCCATATTGTTTTCCAAATAGGCGCTGATAAACGGTTTTACAAGGGTTTGGATTTCGGGTTCCGTCCTCAGAACAGTAAATAACTGTTCATAGTCTAGTTGCATGAGCTCTATAGCATGCGGCAGAGTACAATATATTCCATCTTTAAACTTTCGTAGAAACCAAAATACTGCAGCCAGAAAATTTATCGGGGATTCCACGAAAAAATCACCCTGCTTATTCGCCCAAGTGCGGTTAATACTGAGCAGCATCGTTTTACTGGCTTCCATCGCATCCAGGATTTCATTCATAAGAGCTGGATTTAAAGGATTACACCGGTGAGAGTACTCCGGATCACTAAAGTTTACTGCATAAAACGAGGGACAAACCGGATAAACATTTTTATATCGCAGAAAATAATTGTAAGCTATGGTTGAGAGATCAGGGTATTTGAAATCATAAATAAATTGAGCGAATCCTTTTTTGATCTGCTGTCTTATTATATTCTCAATGATAAAATAAGATTTCCCGGAACCTGGGCTGCCCAGAATTAAAAGACCTCTCCGGGGATTAATGAAATTGATCCAGCTATTTCGTACTTCGTTCCGTAGCCTATATATTGCCGACAGGTTGATGGAATATTCGTTTTCGATTAACCGCTCCTCCTGCGGGAAGGTTTCATTTTCGGTATTGAAAACGTTACTATTCTGCTTGAGTTTGATAATCCTTGATAGGAGTGCTCCGCCTTTCAAAAATAAAAGGTACCCTGTAACAGTAATTGCGATGTATAAAATCGTGCGTTGAGCCACAGGTATGTCCAAGAATAGTAATCCCCAACTCGAAAAATAAAGAAGCAAGCCAGCATAGACGTAAATTCCTGCAGTTTGATATCCCAGCTTTTCATCTTTCTTTCCCTTTGCACCGATCAGCGAAAGAGAGAGCATAATTATTGCAAGCAATTTGGCCTTATTAAAACCGGCGAAAAGACGGGTGCCTTCTACATTAAATAATACCCGATCGCCTACCGAAGTGGTTAGATTCCAAAGCTTGAAAGCTGAGTGGCAATAGTAATAAAAGTGCAGACAAAGAAGCAGTATACTCATGGCCCTGGTCATATCCATGATTTTTCTTAACCCCTGATCGTTTTCACCGGTATTTATAGTCATTGCTCTTTTTATTTCATAGGTGTAATCTTTTTCGTTTCCTTCGGCGCCGGTACTCTTCCCTCAATTCACATGGTATAGTAGTGTTCTGCTGCTTCGATAAGAGCAACTCCGTTAAGGTTATGGTGGCGTCTCCTATTATCGTTGCAGCATTGTCAAATGATTGCACCTGATTTTGGTCTTGATTGACCGCGGAGTTTTCCCTTGTGTCTGGCTTGCATCTAATCTGAAGTCCATTGGCGCTATAGTCTTTTCCGAGTTCACTCCCATTGAACACACATTTAGTTTTATGATCGACGTAGGTTATCCCGTAAATTATTTTGTTTTTATTCTCCCTGAGTACTACATGGATCTGTTCCTTCTGCAACATCCTTATCAATTCCGGTAATGGAAGGGATGCGCATTTCATAAAAGCCAGGTCAACCTGATTTTTAAGCCGCTTTCTATGAATTTGTTTGTCCTGCAGATTCTGGTTAAACCTGGCTTCCAAAGATCTCAATGTCGGCTTGCTATAAATTGTGCTTGCTTTAATTGGTGACCCGATCTTTTGACCCTTGTCATCAAGCACCCGGTAAACAAGTCCATTGCTTTTGTAAGTCCTGGAATCTTCGCTTCCCCTGTCGGCCGCAATATTGTATAGCTTTAGCACAGCATTTAATTCAGGGAGTGAGCTGTATTTGTAGGTAGGAAGGACAGAGTCCAGGACATTTGTAATTGCCCGCTTTGTTTCGGCCTTCCCATACTGAACTTTTTGAACCATGACAGGTTTTAATTCATAAGCTTGTTTTAGCTGATGTCGTTGTGCCTGCACCAACTTAAATTCTATTTCAATTTCTTTGCGGGCCTTTTCAGATTGATTCCTGCCAATATTGTGCATCTTAATCCGTGAGCCATCAGCCTGAATGTTTGTTGTCAATAAATGAATATGTGGATGACCGGAATCATTATGCTTATAGACCAGATAGGGTTGGTTCCCAAAGCCAATTTTTTCTATATAGTTTTCTGCAATAGCTCGTAATTTTTCGTTAGAAAGCTTCTCAGACGGATCAAAATTTAAAGAAATGTGGACGCTGTTTAGTTCTGTCTTTTCATTTAATTTGGCGAGCCTTTCGAGGCGATTGATTTTGTCTGAAAATCCAAGTTCTTCCGTATCCTTCGCATAGTTTGCCGAATGGATGAATTCCGCTTTATCCACTTTTAGTTTTTGCTCATTATAATTGAGCGATTTTCGGATGCTCCTGCCGAGATTTATTACCGCAACCATTGGTCATTTATTTGATTGATTTTCGATTTGATTTCCGTGATTTTATTAACTAGTATTTGGCCGCTCAAATTGAAATTCTCAAGCCAGATTTTTATCTCAGTTATTTGCTCCAAAGCGTTGAGCTTTTTTACTGCCTGGTTAAAGTTTATTCCAATTGCATTTAACTCTTTTCTAAGCACAATCATTTCTGCCATAAAGTCGTCGAATGATTGGTTGCGCTGGTTTATGATAATAGCCTTATCCAGCAGAACTTTTCGGACGTATTCGCTCATCTTCCGGTCAGTACTTTTTGAAAATTTTTCATTGATTCGCGTTCGCTCTTTCTGCGTAAGTCGCACATGAAGGTCGAACGACCGGTTTATTTTCTGTTCTTTCATCACTGATTCATTTTCACACGTTTGAAAATTGTCGTTCAAATAGCCGCTATCTCACTGCTCCCGACTTTGGAGGAAGAGCATTTAGATCACCGTTGTCGCACAACGGTACATCTAGCCGGTAGCGGCCTGGCAGGCTACCTCATATCTTTTTCACAGCTATCATCAATTCAATAAATTCCAGTCCTGCTGGCCAAGAAAAAACTAGAATTTATGTCTGAATTCATGCTTTGGGGACATTCCAATATGCATGATCCAGTCGTTGAGATCATTGTACTGCTGATATAAACGACGTTCATCGATGAATTTTTCCCGGTTCAAACTAAGAGCTAGCAGGGTGTATCTTTGCCCCGTCTTATCATTGTCAAGAAATAAATGCACCCGCCTGTGTTCCTGCATTTTTGGCAGGCTCTTCTCAAAAAAGGAGGCGGAATTTAAAATCAGAAAATTGCTTGAAGGCTGTTCCAGTTTATCAAAAATTGAGTGATAAGAAAGGAAGTTGAAAAAGCCCTCAAAAACGGCAATATCACTTGACCCAATATCTATAAAAGTGATGCCTTTTGGAGAACTGCTTCCCTTGAAATTTGGATTTCGAAGCTCATAGCCTCCGCTGTCATTTTTAAAACCTATGGCATAATAGACTTTACCAGCAACCTGATACCCTATTTCCTGGCAATATTTATCCGCTATTTTGTTATCGATTCTTCGATTCTGCAAGTATTTCATTAAAGGGTAGGAACTGAGTTTATGGGTAGATAGAATCCGAAGGTTATTTTCTACTTCAGGTTTTGATTCCTCTTGCCTGATAAATTTTTGATTCTGCTGAATGAAAATCGATTGCCCGTTCACTCTCTGTAGAAAATCTATTACAGAGCAATGATAAAATAAAATTCCAAAATCTACAAGGTTACCTCCTTTACCCTCAGCAAAATCATACCACCTGTTTAACTGCCGGTTTATTTTGAAAGAAGCCGTCTTTTCATCATGGAGCGGAGAGAGGTACCAATAACTTTTCCCGGAGATCCTCTCCGGTTTATAACCGAGACCGGAAAGGTAGTCCACCATATCCATTTCTTTTGCCTGGTTGATCGTCATACAATCACATTTTCTTGTTCACAATTCGTCATTACAATTGTGAAATTAGAACTGCAATCCAAAGAATAAAATACCCCTTCATTTTTTGAAGGGGTCAAATCAGGTTTTCATCGAGAATGAAAGATAATTTTACCTGAATCAGAAATTATTTTTAACAAATAAACTTTTTTGTATGCTTTCCGCCAAAGACTCGGCTCTCGTTTATGAAACCATTTTGACTTCTCCAGGAATGAATGATTCTGTAAAAATTGATCTTCGTATATCTCGAAGAAATGTACTCGTCTTAGTGAAATTAATTGAGTGGGGACTATCTACCATGAATGGAGGCACTGAAAGTGGGTTGCTCAACGCTGTTGGAAAAGAGACAATGGGTGAAATAGAAACCATACCAAGCGATCTACTGCTTAAAGCAGGACTTACAGAAATGAACGACAAATTAAATTCTTTATCCGAAAAGTAAGCAGTTCAGAATAAAATGCTCGCCTTAATTGTAGAGATCGCTACAGGATGTGGACTTAGTCACTTAAGAGCTGTGTCCCAAATCGGGTTACAACATCCCTTCATCTGCAAATGAATAATAACCTTCATCGCTCAGGATAATATGATCAAGCAATTTTATATCATGAAATTCTGCCGCAAATTTTATTTTCTGAGTAAGTTCTTCGTCGGCCTTACTTGGCTTGAGATTTCCGGAGGGGTGGTTATGGGCAAGCAGCATGCTGCAGGCTAGCACATCTAAAGCTGCTTTGAGAATTAGTCTGGTATCGGCGATCGTAGCAGTAATTCCGCCGGATGACACTTCATAGAAACCTACTATCTTATTGGCCCTGTTTAGATAAATCGTTTTGAATTGTTCCCTTAGTTCCAGTTCATCATCATTCCAAAGGGCTGAGAAAACTTCATATGAGTCTTTTGACCCAGTAATCTGGATTCTCTCGGATGACTTTACTTTGGATTTGTAAACCAGTTCTACTTCTGCGACTTTGCTTCTTATTAATTCCTTCAATTCCTTTTCCATAAAAATCTTTTAAATAGTTAAAAATTAATTATGGAGCGATCACTGGCCTTTGCCGGATTTGCGCAAGGAGGATCGGAATAAAGGAAGGCCCTGGGCACTGGCAATTTTGAGTTTATGCCGAAGTTCCTTGCTGGCATATCCTAGGCAAAGGCCTAACTTGGCAAAATGAATAATAAGAAAAATGATAACGCGTCATATGAAATGTTGGGCAGCTATTTCAAAGGGTCATGAGCCCCGCCTGTACACCTATGATGATGCACTAGTACCGCTTGGTGAATTTGAAGCAATCCTTGATTTTAAAGCCTGGTCAAAAAGAATTATCGCCATCAACTGTTATTTTACGCAGATCAGTACGGCATAAAATTCGTGGTAACAGTCTATTGCAACGAGAAAGGACAGTTTGAAGTGTCAGGCTAAAAGGTTAATTTTTCTGATTCGGCCACTGGCGTTACTTACCATATTGAAGTCAGTAAGGATGATAAGGGGAAGAATTAAATTGTCAAAAGCAGAAATGGGTCCTGAGAAATAATAACGGCTGCCGTCCGAAGCCCTTGGTTCTTACTCAAGAGCAGGGCGGCAGCCGGTTTTTTTAATAGATAGACATAAAGGGGAGCTCGATATTTTAGCGACCCCCCTTTAAGAAATGGCTATATGGCTGGATTCATTTTACTGATCTTCTTTTCCAACTCCTTAATCCGGTCATTTTGTTTAGCCTCTCTGTTCTTCGATTTTTTCTCCTGTTCTTCTTCAATAGTTGCTATATCCAAACCAGAACTTTCAGCCATTTGATAGAGAACGTATCCGGTGTCGTTATTCGGAAATTTGCTCTCTGGTTTTGAGGCAACGGCCGTCCGTATCAGGTAGCTGTACTCGTGATCTGTTAGCTTACGGAGTGATTCGTATAGATTTTCCTTTTCTTGTTCATCAGAATCTTCACTTCCTCCAAATAAAACAGCGGATACTTTGCTACGGGTAGTATAATCAAGTGATTGAAAAATGAGTAGCCTTGCACCTACCTTGTCAGCCTCGGTAGGTGTTACACCCGTTTCAACTTCAGCGATATGATTATTGAACCTGCTATGCACTAAGACCTGCACTTTCTCACGGTCAATTTCCTTTGCCCTTTCTTCTCTGGCACTAATACGGCCAATTTCCGCCTGTAATAGTTCGGGGGTAGCTTTCCCGGCTTTAATAGCGTCCTGCACCTCCTTTGCTGTTACTTTGGATTTGGAGCCATATTGTTCAAGGGCTTCCGGGCTGAACAATATTAATTCAGTCTTGCTTTTGGTTACGAGCAGTCCTTTTAAGGCTTTCCCGCTTTGAATGAACAAATTATAGGCTTCAAGGTCTGCGTTGTATTCCTCCATTGCCTGGGCGAATCCGTCCTCGTCAGATTCAGGTTCTTCCCCTTCTTCTGTCTCCCATTCCTCGCTGAAATCTTCTTTTTCCGGCATCTGCGGGGCAGACAAAATGCTTACTTCATACCGGTTATATTTCAGCAAATCACCTGCGCTCGGCACTAAGCGGACTACCTCTTCGATTATACCTGAATCCGATCCATGAAACAGTAGCGCGTCCGGTTTGTGTTCCTGAAAAGCGCTTACCAAAGAAAAGCTGAAATGGGCATCGCATTTTTTCCGGTAGCACTCCTTATTTGTGCAAACCGCATGTTTAGCATATTCAGGGAATAAAGTTTTAAGCGTTGCGGAATTGGAGGGGCAAGCTGTACAGGCTCCTGCCGATGGTAGCAGCCCTTTATCTTTGGGATTAAAGGGAGCTTCTTTAAGATCGTACTTGAACCGTGAAAGCGCATACATGATATTATCCAGTTCAAAATTTTCCTGTTCCTTCCAATCCGAACAATATTCGTCATAAAATTCCTGTTGGGATGCTGCGGAAATACTCGCAATTTCAACTGCTTCGGTAAGGTTGATTTTATCCGCAAGAAACATTTCCTGTAAAGCATCAATAAGGGTCAAAAGTTTGAGGCGGCTATATACAAAGACTTTGGACTTACCGAGGCGTGCTGCGATTTCATCAATCGTCTTTCGCGCTTTCTGCATTTGACCGATTCCTTGCGCTTCATGCATCGGGTGCGGGTCTTCCCGTTGAAGGTTTTCGGAAAGCTGGATTTCAATCACATCCTCGTCTGTCAAAATTTTTGCTACTGCCGGTACTTCCGAAAGTTTTGCAATCATCGCCGCCCGGAGCCTGCGTTCACC
This sequence comes from Puia sp., assembly GCA_035317445.1. Classification (GTDB taxonomy): domain Bacteria; phylum Bacteroidota; class Bacteroidia; order Chitinophagales; family Chitinophagaceae; genus Puia. Next base: position 1,308 of record DATHGW010000153.1, on the reverse strand, counting down.
TGCCACCAGTTCATAACGGCCTGACGGCATACTTCGGAGCATCAATGGTGAAATAATACCATGCAGGGCAATCTCTGTGGCAAAATCTTCAAGTGCTTTTTTAGAGAAAAACTTCCTGTAATTGAGCGGGCTAAAATCAATATCGGTAATAGCCACGTTTTTAAGTTCCCCCTCTTGGATTAAAGAAGGGGAGCTATTAACAGATTTCTGCGTTTTCGCTTTGATTGATTTGTTTTTAACTACTTTGGTTGACATATAATACTTTTAAAATTTTTGGAATCGTTTTTACTTTAGGAATCCCTGTTGCTTAATGTTCCTGAGCCATAGGTTGGCAAATCTGCAATGGCCGGGCTGCCATAACTTGTTGTAGGTGGTTAATTTTCCGCTCTCAATCTGTGCGCTTTCTTCATATAGGCCCAGATTATCCTGCTGGTACATTTGAGGAAAAATGCCGACGGCTGCAAAGTCGTTTTCATCCTTCCGGTTATCCACTACGATAAATACCATTTGCGGATCGCTCATTATATCGCCGTTTTGGAAATAATAATGCGCAATACTGTAAAGTGTTCCGGTTCCGTATGGCGTTAAAATATCACCTTCCAGACGCTCTACAGTGAGTGGCATAAAACCCTCCGCGGCTAATTTAATATGCTCATGCCTCTTTAGCTTATCAAGCAGGCGGCAGAATATTCTTGTGGCTTCTGTACTGATCTTTTTCATATCAAAGATTTTTAGTGATGGATAAATTTTGATTTCGAATCCTGACTAACTACCTCGCTGCCATATTTCCTTCGGATTTCATCAAGGGATTTTTTTCCTCCTCTTGTTTTGTATTCTGTCGCTCGGAAGTACCAAGCAAGTTTTTTAGAGGCGAAAAAGAAGTTGGCAGCCTTGAGTTCTGTCCGAAGCGGATAAGTGTTTCCTGTTACCCATATCCAATGCCCAACAACTTCAATAACAATTCCGGGTAGGTGAATAATCTGCTGAATGGCGGTACGGTATTCTTCCGACATCCGTAAGGCTTCTTCCGTTTCCTCCGTTGACAGTTTTGCTCCTTTGATGATATGGGCGCAGGCATAAGCATATTCCGTGTTAATGGCCTGCATGGTGGCCGTGTCCCCGCCTGCGTCCGGGTGATGCTGTTTTGCCAGCTTCTTATAAGTGGCTTTTACTTCTTCTATGGTATTACACTCTTTAAAGTAAATCATAATAGATGCCTCCTTCTTTTGTCCCGGACGGCTGGGAGGGTTAGTTTTTAAAATGGGAGATCATCTTCTTGCTTACTTTCTTTTTCGGCTGACTTGGAGG